>NZ_VHKL01000008.1:325000-333015 GCF_007474605.1 Rhodoligotrophos appendicifer
ATCGCATCCCTGTCAGCTATGGATCTGCACGCGAGACGCTTCCAGTTGCACGGACAGTCCTGACTGCCAGAACGTTCATGGGCGCATCCGCGGCATCTGCTTACCCGAGTGTCACCGATGACGTTCTACCCTATGGGACACACACCAAACTTACCCAGATTGATGCCCATATCCGCACGGCTTCTCTCGCTCCAGACAATGTCACCACTGTATTAAAGGCGGCACAGCCTGACGCTGAGGAAAAGCTCATCGCCTTTGAGGCTGGTGATAGCTTGCCCGGTCTGTTGACTTCTATTGGGGCCACCCCCGACGCAGCTCAAGCACTGACTGCTGCAGTCGAGCTGATTTTTCCGCTCAAAAATATTTCGGAGGGTCAGGAGTTTTCGATCACTCTAGAGTTTCGCCCCGATTTTTATGGCAAATACGTGCCTTATCCATCTCGGTTAGTTTTCTCTCCTGTACCGGGTGAACAAGTCGTCGTCGAGGCTGATGCTCGCGGAAGATATCTTGCACGTATTGATGGAGAAGGCGATTCTGATGGAAGTTCTCTGCTAGCGAATTTGCCTTATCAGATGATTGAGTCCGAGGTTACTTCCAGCCTTTATTCCGATGCCAAAGAAGAGGGCGTTCCTGAACATATCATTGCCGAGGTAATGAGAGTTCATGCGTATGATGTTGACTTTGAGCGAGAAATTAAACGAGGAGACGAGTTCGCGATCTTTTACGGTCGACCGATGGACGGGACGAACCCAAAGAGAAAGGTTCTTCTCTATAGCTCCCTCACATTGGAGGGAAAGCCGCGTGGCTACTTTCGGTTCACCACGCCTGACGACGGAATAACGGACTATTACGACCGGGACGGCCAAAGCGTAAGAAAAGCGCTCCTTAGAACTCCGATATCCGGCGCCAGAACCAGTTCCGGCTTTGGCATGCGCCGGCACCCAATTCTCGGATATACTAAGATGCATGCGGGAGTGGATTTTGCTGCGCCTAACGGGACTCCGATTAAGGCCGCTGGTGACGGTGTCGTTGAAATAGCAAGTCGTTTCGGAGCTTATGGAAACTACGTCAAGTTGCGACACACTGCGCCTTACAAGACAGCTTATGCTCATATGAGCCGCATTGCCCGAGGCATACGACCTGGAACAAAAGTGAGGCAGGGTCAGGTTATAGGCTATGTTGGAACAACTGGGCGCTCAACAGGCCCGCATCTCCATTACGAAATTTTGGTCAGTGACCGGCAGGTCAACCCCATGAAAGTAAGGATCGCAGACGGCCGTCGACTTTCAGGCAAGCTACTTGCGAAATTCCAGGAGCAGGTGGAACGAGTCGAGGCAATGATGCTTGCAGCTCCCACTTCGACGCAGGTTGCTGAGATTACACCCAAAAAGAATTAGAGCGGATGGCAAACGGCGATGATTAAACGAGTCAATCATCGCCGTAATTAGGCGCGGAGAGCCGCCGCTGGCGTGCTCGGGCTACCTATGCTGTCTCTCCATTGATTACCAATCCAGAGTCGTTTGCAGAAATGGTAACTGTATCGCCATCCAAAATGGATCCCGCCAAGATCATGGAGGCGAGGGGATCTTGCAGAAATTTTTGGATCGTTCTGCGGAGCGGTCGCGCACCATAAGCCGGGTCATATCCACGCCTCGCCAGCCAATCGCGAGCGGCATCATCAAGCGCAATTGTAATCTTCCTGTCAGATAGTAGTTTTTGAAGTCGCTCAATCTGCACATCCACAATCTGCCTGATCTGATCCGAACGTAGCCTCTGAAAGAGCAGGATTTCATCAAGTCGGTTTAGGAACTCAGGCCTAAAACTAGCGCGCACGATGGTCATGACCTCTTCGCGCACTTTCTCAACCGGCTCATCCTCTCGCTGATTCACCAGGATTTCCGCACCCAAGTTTGAGGTGAGAATCACCAGAGTGTTGCGGAAATCGACGGTTCGGCCATGACCATCTGTGAGACGTCCTTCGTCTAGTACCTGCAAAAGGATATTGAAAACATCCGGATGGGCCTTCTCCACCTCATCAAACAAAACTACCTGATATGGTCTCCGCCTTACGGCCTCCGTCAAGGCGCCGCCTTCTTCATAGCCCACGTATCCGGGCGGCGCTCCAATCAGCCGCGCCACCGAATGCTTTTCCATGAATTCCGACATATCTAACCGCAGGACTGCCTGCTCGTCATCAAACAAGAAGTTTGCCAGGGCCTTCGTTAACTCAGTTTTGCCAACCCCGGTCGGACCGAGAAACAAGAACGATCCTATCGGTCTATTTGGGTCCTTTAATCCTGCTCGAGCTCGTCGAACTGCTGTAGAGACCGCTTCAATCGCCTCGCTCTGACCAATCACACGTTTGGCCAATTCGAGTTCCATTCTCAAAAGCTTGTCACGCTCGCCCTCGAGCATCTTGTCTACAGGGATGCCCGTCCATTTCGATACCACTTGAGCGACGTGGTTTTCCGTGACGGCTTCGTCAACCAAGCCCTGGGATGGGCCGACTTGTTCCACCTCCTGAAGTTTCTTCTCCAGTTGCGGGATTACTCCATATGCAAGTTCTCCTGCCCTCGCCAGGTCTCCTCGACGCTGTGCCTGCTCCAGTTCAATTCGAGCCTGATCAAGCTCTTCCTTTAGCTTTTGAGCATTCGATAGCTTATCTTTCTCGCCCTTCCATCGCTGAGTAAGCTCAGCTGATCGCTCCTCAAGTTCTGCTAATTCATGTTCAAGCCGATCCAAACGCTCCTTTGACGCTCGATCCGTTTCCCGCCTTAAAGCCTCGCGCTCAATCTTGAGCTGAATGACTCTGCGATCGAGTTCGTCCAGTTCTTCGGGTTTGGAGTCCACCTGCATTCGGAGCCGAGAAGCAGATTCGTCAATCAGATCAATCGCCTTATCCGGCAAAAAACGATCGGTGATGTAGCGGTTGGAAAGAGTGGCTGCAGCAACGATCGCGGCGTCTGTGATACGAACCCCGTGGTGCAGCTCATATTTTTCCTTGAGGCCACGCAAAATGGAGATCGTATCTTCGACGCTAGGTTCATTTACGTAAACCGGCTGGAACCGCCGAGCCAGCGCAGCGTCTTTCTCAACATGCTTCCGATATTCATCCAAGGTTGTTGCGCCGACGCAATGCAATTCCCCTCGCGCCAAGGCAGGCTTCAAAAGATTGGATGCGTCCATCGCGCCATCAGCTTTTCCAGCGCCTACTAGGGTGTGCATTTCATCTATGAACAGAATAATCCCGCCATCCGCTGAAGTGACTTCCTGCAAGACGGCCTTTAGACGCTCTTCGAATTCGCCACGATATTTCGCACCCGCAATCAGGGCGCCCATATCAAGAGCAAACAGCAACTTGTCCTTCAACGATTCGGGAACATCACCATTCACGATGCGAAGAGCCAGACCCTCAACAATGGCCGTCTTGCCCACGCCAGGCTCGCCAATCAGCACGGGATTGTTTTTCGTGCGCCGCGACAGAACTTGGATGGTGCGGCGAATTTCCTCGTCACGTCCGATGACCGGATCAAGCTGCCCTTCAACTGCCGCTTCCGTTAAATTTCTGGCGTACTTCTTGAGCGCATCGTAGCTGCTTTCAGCTGTTGCGCTGTCCGCAGTGCGTCCCTTACGTAATTCATCTATCGCCTTGTTCAGACCAACAGCAGTGACGCCTGCATCCTTCAGATTCTTTGCTGCATCAGAATTCTGTTCCAGTGCGATCGCCTGAAGCAGGCGTTCAGCGGTCACGTAGCTGTCGCCCGCCTTCTGAGAAAGCTGAAGTGCGTTCTCAAACACTCTTGCTGTTTCTGGCGCCATGTAGAGCTGGCCGGCCCCAGACCCCTCGACTTTCGGCATCTTCGCCAGGGCGAGCTCCAATCCCCTTTTCAGTGCAGAAAGGTCGCCTCCAGAAGACTTGATGAGTCCGGATGCCAAGCCTTGGTCATCGTCCAGCAGGACTTTCAGAATGTGATCGGGGGTAAACCGCTGGTGGCCTTCGCGAAGGGCTAGTGACTGGGCCGACTGAATAAATCCCCGCGCCCGCTCGGTGAACTTCTCAAAATCCATCTTTTTCTCCTAAGCACGCCATCTCTCGCCTTCATTCGAACAGCCAAGCCTTGGGCGCCTTGTTACAGATCAAACGAACACTGAGGACTCGTAAGTAGCCCTGTGATCGATCTCATCCGACCAAGATATTATATCTGGGCCAACAGCAGACAAGCGCGCCGGTTACGCTGTAACAAAGAAAAAGCCGTCGATCAGAAGGGATCCAGATGCCGAAGCTCTCAAAGGACGACCGCAATCCGCTTCTCTCACAAGACATTGGGCGCCTTGAAATTCCTCCTTTCAAGCAGATAGAACCCTGCCACTTTCCCCCAGCTTTCCAGGCTGCCCTGGCTCTGCATAGAGACGCAATCGAGTTGATTTCCAATCAAGCCGACGCGCCCAGCTTCGCTAACACCATCGAGGCGATGGAACGGGCCGGACTCCCGTTGAGGCGAATATGCGCGATCTTTTTCAATCTGGCGGGGACGGACACTGACGCGGACATCGAACGAATCGAGCGTGAATTCTCGCCCATTCTCGCCAGCCACTTCAGCGCAATCTATCTCGACGAACGATTGTTCAAACGTGTCGAGACCCTGCATTCGAAGGCAGAGGGGCTCGACACCGAGCAGCGGCGGGTCCTGTTCCACTACCATAAAAATTTTGTCCGCGGTGGCGGCGCTCTGCCTTCCGAAAAGAAGGCAAGATTGGCGGAAATCGTGGGAAAGCTCGCCTCTCTGGGAACGCGATTCGGGCAGAATGTCCTCGCTGAGGAACGCGCTTTTGCACTCATCCTGAGCCGAGAGGATGAGCTAGCGGGGCTGCCCCCTTTCCTGCTCGCGGCGGCTTCTCAGGCGGCAGCGGATCGAGGCTTGAGCGGAAAGCATGTGATCACGCTCGCGCGGTCGAGCATCGAACCATTCCTGCAGTTTTCCACTCGTCGCGATCTGAGAGAGGCGGCTTTCCGGGCCTGGAGCGGCAGAGGGGAAGGCGGGGGCGATACGGACAACCGCCCGATCATCGTGGAGCTGGCCCAACTGCGTGCGGAAAAGGCCCGTCTTCTGGGATTCGAGAGTTACGCGGATTTTCGACTGGATGATTCCATGGCGGGGAAACCAAAAGCGGCGCTCGACCTACTCGATTCCGTCTGGCGACCGGCCCGAGAGCAGGCCCTCGCCGAAGCTGAAGCCCTTAAAAGCATCATCAGCAAAGAGGGTGGAAACTTCGACTTGGAACCGTGGGATTGGCGGTTTTACGCCGAAAAGAGGCGACGAGCGGAGTTTGATGTCCAGGAGGACGAGATCAAACCGTATCTGCAGTTGGACAGGATGATCGCTGCCGCGTTTCACACCGCCAGCCGATTGTTCGGCTTGACGTTTCAGCCACGCGACGATCTCCAGCTGTACCACCCCGATGTCAGGGCATGGGAGGTAAAATCGGCAGATAACCGCCACATCGGACTGTTTCTGGGGGATTATTTCGCGCGGCCCTCAAAACGGAGCGGAGCCTGGATGAGCGCGTTCCGCACGCAGCATAAACTGGACGGCAATGTTACGCCTATCATATTGAATGTGATGAACTTTTCGAAGCCGGGGGCGAATGAGACCGCGTTGCTGAGCTTTGACGACGCGCGCACGCTGTTTCACGAATTCGGACATGCGCTGCATGGGTTGCTGTCTGACGTGACCTATCCCTCCATCGCAGGAACATCCGTTTCCAGAGACTTCGTTGAATTTCCGTCGCAACTTTTCGAGCATTGGCTTGAGCAACCTGAGCTCCTGAGAGAGTTCGCAAAACATTACATCACGGGAGAGCCGATGCCAGAGCTTCTTTTAGGGAAGATGCTCAAAGCTCGTCGTTTCAATCAGGGATTTTCAACCGTCGAATATTGTGCATCTGCCTTGGTCGACCTGTCAGTCCATTCGATTCCGGACGGAATTATCGAGGATGTGGGCGCGTTCGAGACCCGGGTCCTGGCTGACATCGGAATGCCCGAGGGGATGACGATGCGGCATCGGCCAACCCATTTTACCCATATTTTCTCGGGAGATGGCTATGCCTCGGCTTATTATTCCTACCTCTGGTCCGAGGTGCTGGACGCCGATGGCTTCGAAGCGTTCGAGGAGGCCGGAAACATCTTCGACCCCGACACCGCCAAGCTCCTGCTGGAGCACATTTATTCAGCAGGCGGACGACAGGAACCCATTGATGCCTATAAAGCTTTTAGAGGGAGAGAGCCAAAGCCGGAGGCACTGCTGCGGCAGCGGGGACTCGAATGAGACACTGCGACTACACTGTTCCAAATGGTCCGTGCCCTGAGGGCAACACACAAGAATGATCGCTAAGCTCGCCCAAAGCTTCGCAATTTCGCCATTAACTGCCTTTAAGTCCCCGTCTCCCGCAGACGACGGCAGGCACCATCCTGCCAAGATCCGCGGGATGATGGTGAGTAGCGTAAGCGTATTCAGGAACCGTACAGGGTTCCTGCCTTAGGTGATCGTTAATCGATTGTGTATAGGACTGCGGTTCCACTGGAGCTCTGAAGAGATGATGTTCGCCGACCTCGCGGAAAGCAGCCAAAAGGCTGAGCTCTCAGCGGAAAACCAAGATATCAGCCCGGAGGTGCGGGAAATCCTGCACATGCTCAGGGCCCTCGAACAGCGGAACGAAACTGGCGCTTCCACCGGCCAACAGACGGCCCCAGCGAAGCCCTAACGTTCTGATCGCCTCGCGCCGGACGTTGTCCGCGCGAGGCTCCTCTGTTAATGAGAACATATCAGGAACTACGTTCTCAGAAGCGGGCCATGGTCGGTTGCCGACCTTGGACAGCCTGCAGCCCTCCCAGCAAATCAATCCTTTAGCGGCGTCGCTTCAATGGCGACGGCTTGCGACACATATCCGTCACCCGCTTCTTTGGCGGCCTCAAAGGCGGATTGAATACGATCTCCGGCCCAAAACTCCCGCGTCACACGGACCCATCATTCTTCTACGGTTGTATTCTGCCCCAAGATCGCCGCGTCGCAGCACACTCGTCGCCGACCTCCGAACTCATATCAACCCGCACCGGTCCTTCTTCAAAGAATCATTCAAAAATAAGAATGATTTCTTCGAAATAGATCGATCATCAATATATAATCAAACTGGGTTTGAAATGAGTAGTAATTCTCAAGATACCACCGAGATATTTAGCCTGCGCAGTGCGGTCCAAAACTTCGGCAATTCCTTGAAAAACTTTTGGGAGGCGATTCCGGACGACTTCACCGCGCGTGTCCAAACCGCCTTCAGCAAGGGCCGGGCGACACTGAACCTGTTCGCGAAGGTCGCAGACGATGCCGGAAGGCTCGCCGAAGATCCATTAAACCCTGCCGAAGAGGCTCCCACCCTGGAGCAGACTTGGAACAACGTCGGCACCAGCGTTGCGGAAACGAAGGCGGCGTTTGTCAGCGTGGCGGAAGCGCTCGACGACAAAAGGTTGAGCGAAGCCTCGGCGCAGCTCGTCGAGAGCGGAAGCAAGGTTGCGCAGGTTGCCGACAGCCTCTGGAGCGCAGCGAGGCTCTTGTTCGAGCCCTATAAGGGCAAGGTGGCGGAGGTCTTCACTGCCGGCAAAGCGCTGCTTTCATGGTTCGGACCCGCCAACCCTGTCGAGCCCGTCAATGCAGTCAAGGCCACTGATGCAGGCAAGAACAACCAGCCCGTCAAGACCGACGAGGCAGGCGTGAACAACCAGCCAGCAGCGGCCGCCGACGCAGGCGAGAACAACTCGCCAGCCAAAACCGACGACGCAGGCGAGAACAACTCGCCAGCCAAAACCGACGACGCAGGCGAGAACAACTCGCCAGCCGAGCCCGCCGACGCAGGCGAGAACAACTCGCCAGCCGAGCCCACCGACGCAGGCGAGAACAACTCGCCAGCCGAGCCCGCCGACGCAGGCGAGAACAACCAGCCAGCAGCGGCCGCCGACGCAGGCG
>NZ_VHKL01000010.1 GCF_007474605.1 Rhodoligotrophos appendicifer
GCGGCCAAGGGGTCGGCAACCTCATCGGGTTACGCACCGGTTACGTCAGTAGAAAGACAATTGTTCTCCAAAAATGGATCAGATTGCCGAAAGCTATTAGAAGCGCATTCCCGTGAGAGACTCTCATAATTGTAACTGGGGGAAAGAAAGCAAAACTTTGGAATCAGGGCTCTGTTTGAGATGCCCCGATCTTACGCTTGCCAAGGTTGGGGTCGTGAGTTCGAATCTCATCGCCCGCTCCAATCTGCCGGACAGTTTGGAAATCGACAAAGGCCGCGGAAATCCGCGGCTTTTTGCTGTTTGAGCACTCTAAAAGTTGGGCTCGTCCAAGGGCCCAATTCAAGGTCCTCGGTCGTCCGGTTACAGCCTGGTTACAGGTGATTTAACTTCCTCACGGAGGTCGAAAAATACCGCTTTGCGGGACCAAATCACAACAATGCTGGTTGAAATTCTACCGACTGGTTGAGTTCCAGGCGCACAATCGCCTTCGCTTGCATTAAGTCAGGCGATAGTCTCCATCGAGGTCGAGCACGGTTGCCGTCGCAGATACTCACGCACCGCGCGCCCGGCCGCTTCTGGCGGCAGGCCTTCCTCGCCCGGTACGGAGCGCTGCCGATGGACATCAGCGCGGATGTGGACAGCATCGACCGCAAAGCCTTAGCCGCCGACCAGACCCTCGGCTATGCAGCGCTCAACGGTCATCTCGAACTGTTGCCGCAGCAGGTCGCTTTCGCGGAAGCGGCCGTGCTGGTTCTTCGAAATAACCGATGATCAGCCCCTCGCCCAGAGATGATCATACCTCCGTTACGCACCCTCCACCTGATTTTTCCTTACAGTGAAGAAGGTGTTCAGTAGGAACGTGGCAATCCCAGATTACTCATCGCAATATAATTCAGAATCATTTCCTCGGAAATCGGTGCAAACCGAAAAAGACGGGCGTCACGCCAGAGACGCTCTGCATGCATCTCCTTGGAGTATCCCATGCCGCCCATCACTTGCATTGCTTGCTCGGCAAGTCCTGAGGCTGCCTGGGACGCTATAAGCTTGGCCGCGTTGCTCTCACTCCCAAAGGGCAGCCCCTGATCGCAGAGCCAAGCTGCCTTTAGATTTAAATTGCGGGCAGCTTCCATCTCTGCCCACCCCTGCGAAAGTGGGAATTGGATTGCCTGATAGCTGCCAATGGCCTTATCCCCGAAAACTTTGCGATTATTGGCGTACTCGACAGCAAGCTTGATCGAAAGACGCGAAGTACCAGTCAGACCCGCGGTGGTCACTATACGCTCGGTGTTTAACACATCCAGAAGCTGTCCCCAGCCTTGGTCTGCAGTGCCGATCAGTTCCTCCGGATCGATCCGCACGTTGTCGAAGAAAACAGAGGAGGAGGGCAACGTGTTGGTGCCGAGCTTGTCGATGCTGTTGTGCGTCAATCCCTGTCGGTTGACGTCGATCATGAACAAACTCAGCCCGAACGTCTTTTTTGGCGATTTATCCAGAGGGGTGGTCCGGGCAACAACGAGCATCTTGTCGGCTTGAGGAACGCCGGTGATCCATATCTTCTGACCATCTAACCGCCAACCGTTACCATCGGCTCTTGCGACACTTCGAACCTCCAGGGCGTTTGATCCTGCGTCCGGCTCAGTTAATCCCATACAGAACTTCAATTCGCCGGTACAAAGCTTGGGCAGCCATTCCCGTTTCATCTCCGGAGATCCATACCTAGAGATCGCTACTCCTCCAAAAATAGGGTTCAACATGAATATCTGAGCTAAGGTTGAGCCAGATCCAGCTGCGCAAAGCTCCTCTATGATGAGAGCTACCTCGACCATCCCAAGACCAGAACCGCCAAACTCTTCAGGAAGCATGGCTCCGGCGAGACCAGCATCGCAGATCGCCTGCCAACACTCATGAGGGTATTCCTTTGCAGCATCCTTCTGGCGCCAGTAAGTCGGATCAAAACGCTCGCCTACTTTCCGCGCCGTCTCGACCACCAGTTTCTGTTCATCACTTAAAGAAAAATCCATTATCATTTTTCCTGGTTCAAAGAATTTTCAGCACGGTGAGGTGCTACCCGCAGAAGTCTGATCGGATATTCTAATAGTTCTACAACACTAGCGAGGAAGCGCGCTGCGTCGGCGCCGTCCATTACCCGGTGATCGCACGACAGCGTCAGGTTTATCTCGCGGCGAGAAACAGGGTTTCCCTTTTCATCTGGACGGAACAGCCGATTCTCTGAGCCGACGCCCAACATCATGGCCTGCGGCTGATTGATGATTGGCGTCAAACTCTTGATACCAAACATGCCAAGATTGGAGATGCTGATCGCGCCTCCGCCGATGTCGCGAGCACTAAGGCCCCCTTCTCGAGCTTTTTTGACAAGCATCGTTGCCTCGCTCGCCAACTGATCGAGAGGCCGATGACTAGCATTTCGTATCACGGGCAGACGGAGGCCATTAGAGGTCTCTACGACGAGACCAACATCACCAGTCCCGACAGTGACGATACGATTTTCTGACCATACCCTATCCGCTAGTGGGTGGCGGGCAAGGGCCAAGCCGACTGCTTTTATCAGCAGATGCGTGATAGAAAGTTTCGGAAGGGTTCTATCCTCGTTAAGCTCGCTCCGCAGTTTAGATAGGGAGGAGATCTCAGCATCAGAGGAAATATAAAAATGTGGAACCTCGTTCTTAGACTGCGAGACGCGCCGAGCAGTCGTGATTTGGGCATCTGTTAGATGTCCTGCCGGAAATCCGAGGATTTTCGTTTCGTCTTTCTCAGGGTTTCTGGAAGAAAAATGTTCTACATCCTTCGCCTTAATTCGGCCTCTAGGTCCGCTGCCACTAATAGATGCCAAATCTACTCCCACCTTGCGGGCAATGCGCCGGGCTAGTGGTGTCGCGACAATTCGCGAGGGAATGAAGCCATTCCCACTTTCAGGCAAGTTAGATGATGCAATAGAAGGTAACGGGGGTGAGACGAGTTCGGCCCCGGAACCCACCGGCTGGTGCTTGGTTTCGCTCGCATCCACATTGGTCGTCCGTGCGACGGGGGTACCCACGGCGACCGTTTCGCCTGCTTGCACGAGAACCTCTTGGATCATACCGGAGTCTTCTGCTTCCACTTCGTTAGCTATTTTCTCAGTCTCGACCACGAAAAGGACGTCACCAGAAGAGAACGGTTGCTTCGGCTTGATACGCCATTCGGCGAGAAGCCCCTCCGTCATCGTCAAACCCAGCTTTGGCATAAGGAGGTCGGCCATCTTAGGCGCCGCGGAAGACAGGCTTGCGCTTCTCAAGAAAAGCACTGCAGCCTTCATGAGAGTCGTCGGTGTCCAGAACCAAGCCAATCATAGATTGTTCGTGCCGTAGGGCTGACGAGAGCGGCATATCCCCGCCGTCGCTTATCGTACGTTTCAAAAGTTTTAGTACGAGGGGGGATTTCTCGGCGATCTTATGGGCCAGAGCCAGGGTTTCGGTCATTAGAACGTCATGTGGGACGACTTTATTTGCAAGGCCGATTGCGACTGCCTCATCGGCGGAAATCTGGCCGCCGGCAAACATAATCTCCTTGGCCCGGCAGAGCGGGATCTGCCGGATAATCCGCTGAGTGCCTCCGGCTCCCGGAAAAAGCCCAAGTGTGATTTCGGGTAACCCCAGCCTCGCCTGATCGGAGAGGATCCTTATATCAAGGGCGAGCAGCAGCTCGGTACCCCCGCCGAGAGCAAAACCATTGACTGCTGCAATCGTAGGCTTGTCGCACAACTCGATCTTGCGAAACACACGGTGAATAAGCTCGGCAAATTCTTCATAATGAGCGAGGCCACGACGCGAGTTGAGATCCGCAATGTCGCCGCCCGCTACAAACGCCCGCCCCGCACCGGTGAAAACAATAACTCGGACGGCAGCGTCCTTCTCAAGAGCATCAAAGCGGCTCTCCAGCTCGAGAAGCAAGGGCATGTCCAGCGCGTTCAAAGTTTTCGGCCGGTTAATTGTAATGATGGCAACCGGTCCATCACGGTCAATCTTGAGGAAATCGTCGCTCAAAGCGTAGCTCCTTATGGTCGCCTCACTGCAGGGTTCGACGTATCGCCGACACAATCCGATTCACGGTGGGGCGATATTCCGCTTCTTGTGATCGCGCAAAAGGCACTGGCGCAAAGGGGGCTCCGACACGGACAATCGGGCCATCCAACTCATCGAAACCGACATCGGCTATCCGCGCGACTATCTCGGCCCCAACACCGAAAGCCTCTACTGCTTCGTGAGCGACAACCAGCCGATGTGTGTGCGACAGGCTTTTAAGAACCGCAGCTTCATCCCAAGGTTGGATGGAGCGCAAGTCGAGAACTTCAACGTCTATGGCGTCCTTAGCCAATTCTTCGGCAGCCTTGATCGCTGTCGATACAACTCCACCATAAGCAACAATGGTAGCATCCCGCCCTTCACGCACTACTGCGGCTTTACCGATCGGAATAGCGCCCTGATCTTCGGGAACCTCGCCCTTCATCGCGTAGAGGGATTTGTTCTCAACGAATATAACCGGGTCGGGATCGTCAATGGCGCTGCGCAAGAGACCGTATGCGTCGGCAGGATTCGAGGGACAAAGAACCTTAAGCCCCGGAACATGCGCAAACCAGGCCTCAAGACATTGAGAGTGCTGCGGGCCGGCGCTTACTCCGCCGCCATGTGGCATTCGCACCGTCATGGGTACAGACCCCTGCCCCCCAAACATTGACCGTGCTTTTGCAGCTTGATTGACGATTTGGTCCATGGCCAAGGTGACGAAGTCCATGAACATAATTTCAACAACGGGCTTCAGCCCTGTCATCGCAGCTCCAACGCCGAGCCCGATGATCGCCGCTTCCGAGATGGGGGTGTCATAAACCCTATGAACTCCAAATCGGTCGGCCAAACTCCGCGTGACCTTGAACGGACCGCCAGCCGCTGCAATGTCCTCGCCGAGCAGGATGACGTTCGGATCCGCTGCCATCGCATCAGACAGGGCTTTATTGATAGCATTGCCGAAGCGCATTTCAGGCATGGTTAGGCGCGCCTTCCTGAAAAGGGGTGTAAACATCCTCCCCAAGGAACATCGGATCAGGCTCGGAAGCTGCGGTCGCTTGGTTCACGGCTCCGTCGATGAGGTCAGCGACCTTTTGTTCAATTTCCTGGAACCATGTCTCGTCTCTGCCAGCCTCTTCTAAACGAAGCCGACAATTCAGAATGGGATCGCGTTTGTTCAATCCTTGGAGCTCATCAGCTTCTCGGTAGTCCTGTTTGTCACCTTCGAAATGACCGCGTACTCGGGTCGTTTCGCATTCGAGGATTTGCACACCGGCGCCTTGACGAATTTTCCCGATCAACCTGGCGGCAGCCTCAGCGACAATGACGACATCGTTTCCGTCAATCTTGGAGTAAGGGATGTTGAATGCCGCCGCCAATCCTTCCAATGACGCAGCCATTTGCCGCTTGGTCGGACTGAATTCCGACCAGCCATTGTTCTCACAGACGAAGAGCATCGGCAGTGACCACAACGAAGCAATGTTCAGGGTCTCGTGTAGGACACCCTCCGCCAAGGCGCCGTCGCCGAAATAGGCGACGGAGATATGATCGGTATTAGCGACTTTGTGCGCAAGCGCGCTGCCGGCAGCGATGGGAATGCCCGCCCCAACAATACCGTTTGCGCCAAGCATACCAATGCTCAGGTCAGCGACGTGCATTGAACCGCCGCGGCCTTTGCAAATTCCCGTCGATCTACCCATTACTTCCGCAAAGAACCCATCAAGCCCTATCCCCTTCGCCAGCGCATGACCATGACCGCGGTGGTTCGACGCAATCGTGTCGGAGGGCCGTAAGGACGCCGAAATGCCCACCGGAACTGCCTCCTGCCCAATAGAAAGATGCACAAAGCCAGGAACTTCGCCGTCGGCGAAGAGGCTCTTCAAGCGCTCTTCGCTTCTTCGAATCGTAAGGAGGCTCTCGTAGAGATGCTCGACTGGTACAGGGCAAATGGACAAGGATCAGATCCTCAGTTGGCTAAAGCTATGAAATGTCAGCCTCGGCGCCCCTTATGAGGCAACTGTCATCGGCCGAGGTATGCCTTGAGAATTGCGGGGTCTCCCGCCACTGTTGATCCTTTCGTTTCAAACGCGATCTCGCCATTGGCAAGCACGTAGGTTGCCCCCGCTAAAGCCGCCGCGACGCCGACATTTTGCTCAATCAAAAGAATGGTCATACCATCTGAATTGAGCCGTCGAATGACCTCAACCATTTCTTGAACAATGCGCGGCGAGAGGCCGTGGGAGGGCTCGTCCATTAAGAGCAACCGCGGGCCGGCCATTAAAGCACGGCCAATCGCAACCATCTGCTGCTCGCCGCCGCTCATCATGCCAGCAGCAACGCCACGCCGCGGCTTAAGATGCGGGAAATACTCAAAAACACGGTCAAGATCACGGGAAATTCCGTGTTTGTCGTGGCGCGTGGAGGCGCCCAAGAGTAAATTGTCGTTAACCGATAAGGAGGGCCAGACAAAGCGTCCTTGTGGGACCTGCACAATGCCCGCCTTGACCAGGGAATATGCATCAAGGCCGGCAATCTGACGCCCGTCAAATTCCACTTGGCCACTCTTGGGCTTAACCATGCCGCTTAAGGTGTTGAGGAGAGTCGTCTTACCGGCGCCATTTCCCCCGAGAAGCGCAACAATTGACCCCGCCGCCACCGAGAACGAGACGTCACGTAGAACCTCTGTTGGTCCATACGAAACACTAAGATGCAGCAAGTTCAGCATCGGCCATCTTTCCCAGATATGCTTCCTTCACGAAGGGATTTTTCACGACGTCGTCAGCTGTTCCCTCAGCAATTTTTTTCCCAGAATTAAGAACGGTGATCCGGTCGCAGACACCCATAACGAGTCGGATGACGTGCTCGACCATGAGGATGGTGATGCCGCGCTCATCGCGAATACGGCGGAGTAGAGCGTCAAGCTCCTCCACCCGCGGGGGACTTAAACCAACAGCAGGCTCGTCCAGTAGAAGAACTGTCGGCTCGCTAACAAGACACCGCGCAATCTCAATTAGGCGTTGTTGACCAAACGACAGCGAACCTGCCTCATACTCCGAAAAGCGCTCCATCCGCACAAAGCTTAGCGCTTCCCATGCGCGACTGCGGGCCAGCCGTTCATCGCGCCACACACTTGGAAGGCCAAGTGCCGCTGAAAAGATGCCCGAATTGAGTTTTGCGTGCATGCCGCTCATCACATTCTCCAGCACGGTGAGGCCTTTGAACATCAAGGAGCTTTGGAATGTGCGACCAATCCCACGAGCAGCGATTTTGCTGGCGCTGGACTGTACGATCGATTGACCATCCAAGCGAATATCACCACTCGTCGGGCGGCTGACGCCGCTAATCACATTCAGGAGAGTAGTTTTCCCCGCACCGTTAGGTCCGATCACACCGTGAATTTCGGCCGGCGCAATGCTGAGACTGACCTGATCAAGGGCGGCTACACCTCCGAAGGATAGAGATAGCGCGGAGACTTCGAGCTTACTCACAGGATTCTCCCCTGCCGGTGATGCGGTTCGTACCAACCCGGAACCCAAGTTCTTAATGCTTGGGCAATTCCTCCTGGAAAGAAGCGAAGCGTCAGAAGAAGGAGAAGACCAAGTCCGATTTCCTGGACCTCTTGAAGTCCTCGCAAGCCCTCCTGCAGAAGAACGAGAAGCACTGCACCGATTATAGATCCGGCAACTGAACCGATCCCTCCAACAACAACCATGCCGAACTGAAGGACTACTTGGAAGAGATTGAATGACTCCGGCACTACGACATTGAGAAGGCCCGCAAAAAGCCCGCCTGCGACACCTGCGTAGAGCGCGCTCACGCCGTAAGCGATAATTTTGTAACGTATGATGTCGACGCCGATCGAACCTGCCGCGACCTCGCTTTCACGCACAGCCACAAACGCCCTACCCACGCGGGAGCGCATAATGCCATAGGCTATGAATACGAAGGCAATGACGAGAAGAAGGCTCAGGTAATAAATTCCGATCGAAGTAGAAACGCCAATTGCGCTGAAATCTATCGGATCCATAACAAACCCAGCGGAACCGTGGGTGACCGCATCCCAATGCAAGAAGACCCAGAGGGTGAACTGCGCGAATGCGACAGTAGCAAGAGCAAGATAGAGGCTCTTGAGCCGCAGTGCCGGTAGAGCGATAAGAAGACCAAAGGCCGCTGTGAACACCGTCGCCATCGGCATTGCCAGCCAGAAGGGCACACCCAAGTCCAGTCTCAACAGGCCGGTCGCGTAAGTTGCAATGCCGAACAACGCGCCGCCGGCGAAGGCGAGTTGTCCCGCGAAGCCAAGCAGGATGTTTAAGCCGACGGCGAGCAGGACATAGATGAGCGCCAGATTGCCCACATAGACGTGGTATGGATTTCCGATGATCGGCAATAAGGCGAATACGACAAGCCCCAGCATAAAAACTGTCTGCCGGCCAAATAAAATCTCGGTCCATTTCCTTTTCGCCACAGGATCTCTGGCTTGGACGCGGTGCGAAATGCTTGCCATCGGATCAGACCTCCCTACGCCCGCGGGCGCCAAGGATACCGGTGGGACGGATTATCAAGACGAGCATAATGATCACGAAGGCTGAGACGTCTTGCAGGCTAGAGGACAGATAGGTCCCAGCAAAAGACTCAAAGAGACCGACTAAAAACCCGCCCAGGATCGCACCCGGCATGCTTCCTAGGCCTCCCAGGATTGTCGCAGCGAAGGCCTTCAACAGAAGGTTAAGTCCTATATCCGGCGTCAGCAGAGTTAGAGGCGCCATAAATACCGCGGCAATGCCCGCAAGGGCTGCTCCCGCGCCCCAAGTATACATGTAAACTCGCTTGACCCGGATCCCCACCAGAGCGGCAGCATGTGCGCTTTCCGCTGTGGCCTGCATCATCTTACCGGCCCGCGTACGGTTGAAGAATATTGTGAGGATGCCCATGCAAAGCAGAGCGCTTGCGATTACCACAAGTTGTTGCGGAAAAACTGCTATGCCGCCAAAGATCACCGGTGAAGGACTTACCAGGGGCGGGAAAGGCACAACCTCGCCCTCCCCTCCCCAGAAGTACCGCCCGATACCCTTCAACACGAAGGAAAGTCCCACAGTGGCCATTACCATAGTCAAAGGCGGGGACTTGATGAGAGGCCTGTAGACTAAGATATCAGTAATGATTCCGAGCAGGAATGCTCCAGCGACTGCAAGCAGGAGCGACGGCAAATAGGGCAGACCCATCAGCACGTGCAAGGTAAACGCGAAGAAGCCTCCTAGCATAAACAGCTCACCATGTGAGAAGTTTATGTGGCCGGTTGTGCGATAGCACAGGACCAAGCCCACTGCGACAAGGGCGTAAAGAGCCCCGCTGGTGATGCCAGAAGAAAGGGCATAGGCGAGCATCATGGGAGAGTTCCCTAGCAAGGGGTCCTCAGCCGCCGTAATCCTCAGCGGCTAAGGATCCGACGAAGCTCAACGTGTGGGGGTTGTTGCACCGACGCCCGTCACTACCCCATTCTCGAAGGCGAAGATCCCAAGCGTATTATGACACTGATGATTACTTGGCGTGCACTGAAGGGGTCCTGCATAGGTATCAGTTTGGACCTTTAAATTGGCCATGACTTCAATGACCTTTTCACGAGTCAAATCGGGTCCAGCTTCCTCAAGAGCTTTAACAGCGAATTGTCCTGCAGAGATGCCGAACATGTGGAAGCCGTTGAACCGGTCGCCGAACTTTTTCTCAATAATCTCCCGCCATTTGGCGACCTTGGGATCCGAAACACCATACCCTGCGGCGGTTAGAGCTCGGAAGTTCTTAACGGTATCAGGCGAGCCCGCACCTTTTGCTAGAATATCGATGTCCGCTAAGGGGGATCCTCCGATCATGAGTGAATCTAACCCAATTTTGCTAGCATCACGGAGAAAAGGAATCGCGGCTTTCGGGAAAAGCAGAAGGAGAACAGCATCGGCGTCCGAGGCCTGTACTCTAAGAGCTGCAGGCGTCGTATCTACCGGATCAACAGCGATTTCTTCAATGATGGTAGGTTCAAGTCCTTTTGCCTTAAAGGCCTCGAGCATAGGTGCGATCCGAGCCTTGCCCCAAGCATCAGGCTGCCAAACGACCGCGATGTTCTTTTTGCCTTGATCCAGAGCAAACTGGAGCTGACCATAAACCTCCATCCAGGCCGCCGACATACTGGTGAAAATGTAAGGATTCGCAGGGTCGGTAAGACTGTCCGCAGTGGACGCAACAATTACCCATGGAATTTTTGCGTTGATGATCTCCGGCTTCTGAGCAATTGCGGCGTTACTGCATCCGCCGCCCACAAGCATGAACGGCCCCTCATCGTAAATTAGCTTCTTTACTGCGCCAACGCCTTCGCTCGGCAGGCATTTATCATCCTGTTTCACGTAAACGATTTTGCGGCCATGGATGCCACCGGCTGCATTGACTTCGTCAAATACTGCCTCGACACCGTTCAACTGCGGCATGATCGTGCCAGCAAAGGGACCAGTGAGCGCCCCCATGCCACCGATTTTGATCGTGTCCTTGGTGATGCCGATCTCTTCTGCAGTTGCCGGCTGCGCCGCAAAAATGGCGGAAGCCAACAAAGACCAAGCCAATCCCTTTGACAATAATTGTATCATTTTCTTCTCCCCAGTTCCGGTAGATCTTTATTCATCCGGAATTTATTTCCGCCAGATCAGCAGTATTATTTTTTCTCGACTTCGACTGTCCTAAATTTCGCGGGCATCGTTATTTCGATCCCTTCGTAATCATCGGAATGTTCAACCTCGACATGGGCAATGCCTGCGGCCTGATGAACACAGTCGCCAGGCTGCAGAGTGACAGGTCCTACGCCCTCGTATTCCAGTGTAATCGTGCCCTTCAGCACGAAGACCATCTGAAAATCGAGCTCATGCCTATGCCATGGCGCGCGCTCTGTATGGCCCGGAATGGCCTTTACAATCTTCGCGTCGAAACGGCCTCCCGTGGCGGCTGCAATTCCGAGGTCGCGATATTCCATGAAGGATCTTAGGCCACGCTCATAACCGGCCTCTTTGGCTCGATTGACGGAGAAGCGGGAAATGACGCCTGATGTGCGGTTGTCCTCCTGATTGGGCACTTCTGACATATCGTAGATCCTCCCTTCCTTTTGCTTATGAGTGTCTATTGCTCGCACCACCGTCGACGGTGACTACAGTCCCGCTGACGTATGAGGCGCGGGGCGATGCCATAAAGGTGACGACGTCAGCCAGTTCTTCCGGCGTAGCCATGCGGCCGAAGGGCAGATGCATGTCGCGTTGGACCTCTGCCCAACGATCTGGCGTGCCATACTTCTGCATGCTCCAGGTGCGCAGCAGAGTGGTCGCTCGCTCCGTCGCAGTTAACCCAGGATTTACGCCGAGAACCCTGACTCCAAAGTCGGCTGAACGCGCTCCGAGCGCTCGGGTGAAAGCGATTAGCCCAGCATTGCCGGTGGACCCCGCAATATAAAGAGGGTTCAGTCTCTCACCAGCGCTTCCAATGATATTAACAATGACCCCATCCCCGCGCGCTTTCATTGTCGTATATAGAAGTCGTGTCAAGTCGATGTAACCGAATACCTTTAGATCCCAGGCAGAACGCCATGTTTGGTCTGATATTTCGTCAATCTCTCCTCCAGGAATTGATCCTGCATTGTTGATCAAAATATCTGCATTTCGACACTTCTCAGCGATACTGCTTCGATCCTCTGGATTGCTTAAGTCCGCAGTATGCGAGAAAGCTTTGACCCCAAAATTTTCCTGAAGACTTGAGGCCAGTATTTCAAGGTCAGCCTTGGTCCTGGCTACGAGGGTAAGATCGCATCCCTCTCGCGCTAGGGCCTCAGCGACCGCCTTGCCAATTCCCTTACCGGCCCCGGTGACAATTGCTCGCTTGCCCTTAAGCTGAAGGTCCATTTTGTCCTACTTTGCGACCGAATATCCAAAGGTGGCTGTTTCTCGTGAGTGCGGTGCCTGCCAAGTCAAATCGATCTCTGGAGATCGGAAGTTCTCGGGGCGAAGCACCTCATATGCAGCGGCCGCTTCGAGTGCGAGATCATCGCGTTGGCGGCGGGCCACAATCTGCATGCCCACTGGCAAACCCTCTGCAGTGAAGCCACATGGCACCGCGGCAATCGGTAGACCAGTAATGCTGAAAGCATAGGTTCCAAGGAATACATCATAGAAGCGCTCGAGCGGATGGCCATTCACCTCAGTGGGGAGCGGCATGTCCAACCGGAACGCTGGAATGCCAGTCGCTGGTGCTATGATGTAGTCAAAGCGCTCGAACTGTTTACGGATCCTATGCCAATAGAGAGAGCGTCGACGTTCAGCTTCGGCTATTTCAGCAACGCTGAGCTTCATTGCTGCATCCACTTGGTTGACGAGGGGCACCGTCATGAGCGACCTGTCCCGGCTTATGAGATCGCCGTAACGGGCAACCATGCCGAAGGCTCGGGTCCCCGCTATTATCTCCCGCAGATCGGTTGTATCGATCTCGCCTTCCTCGACACTGCAGCCGGCTGAGACAAAGTCATGAGATGCCTTGCAAACAAGCTCGCCGACCTCAGAGGCGGTCGGCACTAAGCCACCGAAATCCCTCACAAACAAAATCCGACGACCCCGCATCGAATTGGTTCTTTGAGCGGAAGCCTGAAAATCGTGCCCATCATCCGGCAGTGAGGACGGATCCCGGTCATCGGGACCTGAGAGCACCGAGAGCATCAAGCCAGCATCGGCCACGGTGCGCACCATTGGGCCTTGAACGTGAGGCACAAGGGTATCCCAAGCAAACGCTGCCGGATAAGACGGGATCCGGCCCGGTGACGGTCGAACTCCCACAACGCCGTTAAAGGATGCAGGAACCCGAATGGAGCCGCCAAGATCGGTTCCCAATCCTATTGGCGCCATTGAGGCAGCAATTGCTGCACCTGTGCCGCCACTCGATCCTCCGGCAGTCGAGTCCAGTTGCCACGGGTTGCGAGTTGTCCCGAAAAGTGTGTTTGTTGTATTGACGTCGTGAGCGAACTCCGGGGTGTTGGTCTTGCCGATCAGAATTGCCCCCGCTCGCCTCAACCTCTCAACAGATACGCTGTCTTCCGCTGGCTCGAAGTCTCTCCTGAGTTCGGAACCGAATGTCGTGCGCAGCCCTTTCGTCTCGATTATGTCTTTAACTACAAAAGGCACTCCCTCAAGGGGACGGGGTTCGCCCCCAGATGCAACGTGGCGGTCTGATGCGCCCGCTTCGGCTAGAGCTTCTGGATTGATTGTGCAGATCGCATTTACAACGCCATTCAACGAGTTGACGCGGGTCAGAAAAGCCTTCGTTACATCGTGAGCGGACAGTTTTCGCCCTCTGACCAACTGGGCAATTTCGACAGCGGTTAGGCCGCAGATTTCTGATGACGATTGCATTTTCAGGTTCGCTTCCAGGTGCTACCGTCCATCGTCAAATGACGGTGGCGAAAGCGCCAAAATCCGTCCTCCTTCACGACAGTGTCTTCGTAGACTCCACAATCCGCCACGCTAGGAAGAGTACCTGGATCGCCGTTATATGCGATCAGATAGCAGCGTCCCCGTATGGTCCCGTCCATCAACCGTTTAAGGTTCAGGCTTCCATTCCAGTGTCGCCGATAGCGCCCATTCCGGCCTGCCAGGTCGCGGCGTTTGTGTTCCTTAAGGGCTGCTCGACCTTCAATACGAATGTCTTGTGGAAGGACTTCCAGAACCCCGTCGCTTGTAAAGCACTCTGCATAGCCATCAACATCGCCGAGATCGCTACAAAGATTGTAGGCGCCGTAGAGATTGCTGATTTCTGCAAAGTCCTGCGCTGACAGGGGCTCAGTCGACATGAGTTTTCCATTCGGGCAACATGCAGCGCTTGGCGCGTTCCTCAATTTTCCTATTTCCTAGGAATATGTCTTTCATACCTATTGTCCTTGCCTGGGCGTTCAGATCCCACTGAACTGAGGCTGTCTTTTTTCCCGAAAGGCGGCCTGACCCTCCGCATAATCGCGGCTCTCGATGCAAGCGGCTACGAGGGAATCAACGCGATCTCGGTTCCGCTCGGCCTCAGGCTTCGCCAGCTCCAAGAGAGCTCCCTTGACGGCGAGAAGCGTCAACGGCGCATTTTCAGCGATCATTTGGACGTACTCGGAAATACTTCCTTTAGCATCGACGTCATCAAACAAATTCGTCACTATGCCCAAACGCAAAGCTTCGGCAGCATTGATCTTTCTGGACGAGAATAGAAGATCGGCAGCCCCCGAGACCCCCAAGCGCTGTACGACCAACTCCACATTAGAAAAGGCGTAGCCAAGACCTAGCCGCGCAGCTGGGATTCTAAAATGAGCATCGGAGGTCGCGAGCCGGAGGTCGCAGCAAAGTGCTAGTCCAACTCCTCCTCCATGACATGCGCCATGAATAATGGCGATGGTTGGTTTCGCCGCTGCAAACAAGGTCGATTGTGCACGCGCAACAGCAATGTCGTATGCTGCAGCACCATCTGCCTGCCGTTTTTCGGCAAACTGTGAAATGTCAGCACCGGCGCAAAAGGCCCGGTCGCCTGCACCAGTCAGAACAATGAGACGGGTCTCGGGATCATCACCGGCCTCAACAACCAAATCTGCCAGTTGCTCCCACATCTCCAAAGTCATGGCGTTGCGACGCGCCTCATTATCAATGGTTAAGCGCGCAATTTGTCGGAACTTCTCCAGACGTAAAGTGGGCGGGCTGGAAGTCATATGGCATTCTCCCGCTGCAACTTATCGATATCCGCATCAGCGTAGCCCAACTCGCGTAGGATCTCGTCTGTATGCTCCCCGGCTTTAGGTGCGCATTTAAACACGCTCGCGGGGGTTCTCGAGAGAACTAGTGGTTGGCCAACGAGATTGATCTCCCCTCGCTCCGGATGCTCGACTGGAACTGCCATACCCAGATGCCGAACCTGCGGATCAGAGAATACCTCATCCATCTTGTAGATTGGGCCGGCGGGCACTCCCTTGGCTTCCAGCTCAGCAAGCCAAACCTCAGAAGTGCGCTCAGAGAGAATGGCATTCAGCTCTGAATTCAACTGTGGGCGGTTAGCAAATCGATCCGCTTCCGTTGCGTATTCAGGTCGCTCCGCAAGATCCGGCCGAGCCAGCGCTGCGCAAAGGCTCATCCACAGGCCAGACCCTGACGCGCCTATATTGATAAATCCATCAGACGTCTCATAGACGCCCATTGGCGTAGAATACGGATGATCGTTCCCCGCTTGCTGGGGAACGACGCCGTCCACCAAAAAGCGCGCTGCTTGAAAGTCCATGATTGCGATTTGAGCCTCAAGAAGTGATGTTTGCACCCATTGCCCAACCCCAGACCGTTCGCGTTCCGAGAGCGCAACGAGCAATCCAATCGAAGCATAGAGACCTGCTGAAATGTCGGCGACGGCCGTCCCTGCCCGCATTGGACCGTGGCCCGGGTGGCCGGTGACCCACATCAATCCGCCCATACCTTGCGCGATCTGATCAAACCCACCGCGGGTACGATACTCGCCTGTCTGGCCGAAGCCGGAGATAGACGCCAAAATGATCCGAGGGTTGATGGCCTTGAGCGATTCGTAGTCGATACTTAAGCGATCCTTCACATCCGGCCTAAAGTTCTCGACAACTACATCGGCTGTCTGCACCAGCCGGCGAAATATTGACATTCCATCATGCGTTTTCAGATTTAGAGTGATCGAGCGCTTATTGCGGTGAAGGTTCTGCATATCGAACCCATCCCGGGGGCCGCTGATCCCGTCGTTTGGATCGACGCCGGCGGGGGCCTCGATCTTGATCACGTCAGCACCAAAATCCGCCAAAACTCGACAGCAAGTCGGCCCGGAGCGTATACGAGTTAAATCGAGCACCCGTAGCCCGGATAAAGCCGCAGATGCAGAGTTGTTAGACATTTACTTCCGTCCGTCCCAGCCGTGACAAGTTCAAAATAAGGAACACAGCGATGGTTGCCTCGCTTGCTGAACAGGAGAGCGGATGACACTCACGGGTCATTCGCATTCACAAGCCAAGAGGTTAGAACAGGGGGCCAGTTTGTAGAATTAGAATTCTTTGCAGGCTGTATTCTAATTCGGCGAATTCACCTCGACGGTGGATGAACGCCTCAGAAGGAACTGGATTAGCCGGTCTGCCTGCGGCTCAAGCTGATCGTCTGGCCGCACACAAATGAGTAGTTTGCGGCACGCCCATGGCTCATCGAGACTTAGCAGACGGAGACCCAACGCTGCTGCCAGTGGAACTCCAGCGTGTTCAGGAAGTATTCCTATTCCCAGGCCGTGTTTTACCATTTGACACATGGCCTCGAAGCTTCGGACCTGCATCCTCATCTTCAGGCTCTTTCCGAGCTTGCGAGATTGTTCTGTAATTAATCGATAAACAGCGGTGGCTCGATCGAGCGCCACAAACTCCTCTTCCAAAATCTCCAAAAATTTCAGACTTTTCCTGCCGGCAAGAGGATGATCAACCCGAAGTATTACGTTTAAACGATCTTCTGTATAAGGAAAGGAACGGAGACCAATCGGCTCGCTATTTCTAATAATAATTCCGATGTCCGTCTCTTTCTGATCAAGCGCTTCCAACGTTTCACTAGTCGGCCGCTCTTCAAGCTCAATTCCAATTTGGGGGTGCTCCTGACTAAAGGCGGCTAAGTCAGCGGCGAGCCGCTGTACCAGTGCAGAACTACTCGCAAAAATTCGTACAAGCCCTCTCTCACCGAAGCGAAACTGCGATAAGTTGGCTTCAAGTCTATCGCTGAGATGCAAAACATCCCTGGCGTAGCGGAGGAATGTTAGCCCAGCTGCCGTGGGCTCAACACCATGAGCCTTGCGCAGCAAAAGCCGGGTACCGATCGACTCTTCCAGAAGGTTAAGCCGCCTACTAGCTGCCGAAGGAACAAGATTTATATGACTTGCTCCTCTAGTTACACTTTTTTCTTCGCACACTCTAAGAAAAAGACGAAGCGTTACCAGATCAAGTCGTATCATATTTCGTCATCTCGCTATGGGAAGGTTTATGACCTCACTTATTTCTATTTTATCCATAACTCTCTATTTATGAATCTCGGGAAAAACTTACACTAAGAGCTTACCGAATGATTCCTGGCAGGCGTGCCTATCCTGGCAAACCAAGCGCTTTTGTCGGGTTAGTACGTCGTAAAGCGATATTGAGGGTGCCTCCAATAGTGTTCTCACTTTTGCGAGGCACATCCTTTTACATACACCAATGCCGCCCCGTTGCGTGATGTTGCTGGGTATCGGCGTTCCCATTTGTGATCGTTCCGAACGTCATAAATCGCGGCAACGCCACGATGCGGCTCGACACGCGCGTTTCGGCGAAAAGGCGATTGCGCTGCTGAAATTTGAGGCGCGATGCGACCGGAGACGGGGGATCGCGTGGAGTAAAGGCAGCAGTTCAGTTGGTCACCAACTTATAGCTGATCCGTCGCTTTCATTTTTGCGGTCATCACTTCCTCGCCTAAGCGCCCCACCCTGAGCAACAACTTTGGTACCGACGAGCTCTAATGCTTAACAACAGCTCTAATACTCGAGCAGCTCGACCTTCGACTGCTCTTACTCAGCCGCTGTGCCCAGTCCAGCGCTTGAGTTCGTGCCCTGCACTTTTGGAAGAACTTTGTCGGCGAAAAGCTTCATGCTGCGCATGGTAAGCTCGTGCGGGATGCCCTCCCATGAAGAATTAATCAGGATCTGCTCGACCCCAGAGACTTCGCGTAATTCTTCAATCCTATCGATGACTTCTTCCGGTGAGCCAACTAGAACCGACCGTTGAACGAAGTCATAGTCAAGAGAGCTCTTCAGTCGTTCCTCCTGCTCCGATGAGTATTGTTCGCCCGGATGCAAATAAATGTTGGGACCCCGCCAGTTATGATAGTTCAGGAAGCGAATCAGATATTTTTCACAAAGCTCCCGCGCCTTCTCCTTCGTCTCCGCGACAAAGGTATCTCGCGTGATCCCACAACGAGACCCGAGGGGCCGTTTTTTGCCCACCGTGGCGGCACTATCCTGATACAGCCTGAAGCGTTCGCGTAGCATGTCAGCCGGCGGCCGCCACATGATGATGCCGATGTCGTTCCTACCGGCAAACTCCACCGACGATGCGGAATCCACGACTTGCCATATGGGGGGATGCGGTTGCTGGCGGGTGCGAGGAATAATGGTCAATTTGCGGAGTTCATTGGTTTCGGGGTCGACATACTCCGCGTCCTTCACCGTGTGCCGATCCCAGGTAAAGCCCGCTGTCGGAAAAGTATAATGCTTCCCCTCAAAAGAGAAGAGTTGCTGGGAGAAAGCCCGTTTGATGATCTCTAACGTTTCAGCGAAGACCTCAAAGTTTGCCTTCTGATCCCGCGGGTCGGCCTTGGAATTAAGATTCACGCCTTCAATGCCAAAATTGCCCCGGCCAACACCGATCTCCAACCTTCCTTCGGACAGTTGGTCCAACATTGCCAGGTCCTCTGCCAGACGCAAAGGATGCCAGAAGGTGATGATAGCGGCACCTAGGCCGATGCGGATGCGCTTCGTGCGCGACGCCAGGTCAGTCGCCATCACAACAGGATTGGGAAGAATGTAAATTCCGCGATGATTGAAGTGATGCTCAGCGAGCCAGAAGCTATCGAACCCAGCATCGTCGCAGAATACAGCGAGATCCCGCACCTCGTTCATCATTTCTAGCCAATCGCGGGCCGCACCCGGGTCCTGAGGATTGCAAAAATATCCGAACTTCATGTTGTCACATTTATCCTTCCGCACAGAAAGTCGCGATCCTTGCGACCTCCGTTAATGAACACGTCCCTTGCTGTCCGAACACTAAACATCAGCTCCGGGCCCGCTACTTCTGGCCAAACACGCTCAGGGAGAACTTCTCAGACCGGATCACAAATTCCCGACAAAGTTTGGAGGCTAAGTTTTCCTTGCGAGCCTCAATGGCCTCAACGATTCCCGAGAAAAGGGCGATAGTCTCCTCATAGTGCTCTCGGGTGACAGCTCGCAGCGTAATTGATCGAAGCATGCTGGTCCTTGTCTGCAGAGACTGCATGAAACCGTGAGCGACTTTGTTTCCCGCCCCCTCGTATATGATCTCGAAGAATTCGATATTGGCGCGATGAGCCCGAGCGTGATCCGTGTGCGGGATATCGGCGAGCCGTTTCATGACCTCACAGAGTCTGTTCCGCTGCTTCTCAGTCGCACGCTTCGTAAAAAGCCTGGTTGCCTCGGCATCAAGTGCTCTTCGCACTTCGTAAATGTCCCGCACGTCATCCAGAGACAATGACGCAACGAAGACTCCCACACCCTTCCGGCTCTCAACCAGACCCTCGGATTCCAGATGGCGCAGAGCCTCGCGCAAGCTCGTCCGACTGACCTCCGTCCTGGCACAGATGTCGCGTTCAACTAAGCGCTCGCCTGCTTTGAAATATCCCGCAGCAATTGCCTCTCGCAGTTTCGTCAACGTCTTTTCTCTCAACGAGAGCTTGTCTTGCTCGACGATGAGCGACATCGACGACTCTGCCTCCGAAGAGGCTCGGGAACTCCCGGTCATGTCAGATCTACCTTGTTCCCATTTCCAATTGATCAACCTGCACAGCGTCTTGCAAAGATGCCTCGGAGATACATGCACGGAAGCATGAACTCCCGCTCCGCCGTCGTCCCTGTAAACCGTGCCCGCAAGAATCCGTGTATCATGCCAGTGGCGCAACGAAGTGTCGTCGGTACTGCAGCCTCACGAAGCCGATTCGCGTATCTCGGGCCATCATCTGCGAGGGGATCGATCTCGGCATAGTGGATGAATGCCGGCGCAACATTCGATAGATCATCGAATTTAAGGGGGGTGGCATAATCGTGGGAGGTGATTTCACGGCCGCCTAGATAAGCCGCCCAGGACTCGACACATGCGGCAGTCGTCAAACCCGGCGAATCTGCGTGAACACGATAGGATTCGGCGTTAAAATCATTCCTCAGACATGGGTAGATCAGCACCTGAGCGACTAAGTCCGGTCCGCCGCGATCGCGCGCCACCAGGGCAAGCGCGGCTGCCAAGTTTCCGCCGGCGCTTTCGCCCCAAACCGCGATCCGCGACCTGTCGACGCCGAGATCATCGGCATGCTGATCAATATACTTCAAAACGCCGTAGGCATCGTGGAGTGCTGCCGGATATCCAAACTCTGGTGCCAAGCGATATTCGACGCTAATGACGATGGCGCCCGCATAATCGGCCATCCCCCACGCATTGCTGTCTCCACTGTCCAGATTCCCTTTGATAAAGGCTCCACCGTGCAAAAAGACAACGCAAGGCGGATTGGCTTCCAGTCCCGCGGGCTTGTAAATCCGAACCTTGATTATGCCCTCGTTGCCTACGCCGGGACAGGCGAAGCTGACATCTTCAACCTTCATCCCAGGTCGGTAGGGCCGGGAGAGCTTCTTGCCATAGTTAATCCACTCCTGCCGCAGGATTTCGGAATCGTTGGTGCGGGCCAATACTTCCTTTGCGGAAATGAGCTCTCGCATATCCGGGTGTATCTTATCTTCGGATGTCATTCGTTTTCGTCCCTTCCTAGATCAGAGCCTGCTTTCGCGATCGCTCCGACGTCGGCGCCCATGTCACTGTTTCCAGGCGATACAGATTTTCGAAGTCCTGCCTATCCACAAGCACACCATTCGACTGTGCGGTTCTAAACTTCGCCTCGAGATCCAATCCATGCATATCGGATCCAGCGCATGCGTCAGGAACACCGAGGCCGAAGAGCGACAGCGCCGAATATTCGAGATCGGGCGCGGGCTCGAGTTGATGAGTTTCGACATTCTTCTCCGAGCTTACATCGGCTGAATGCAGGTCGCCGGGAATCTCAGCGGGCAGAAGATCGCTTGAAAAGAATGCGGGACCACTGCGGTCGGCATTGACGAGCATGCACCTTTCGGATCGCGGACCAAAGCGGGTTCCGGGGAAGCCCAGCGCGAGAGCACAAAGTCCCCGTTGGGCTGCCATTCTCAGCAGCCCTGAAACAAAGAGTCCGTCGACAACTCCGCGAATATCCACACGGCCAGAACCGAAGGTTCTCGTCGAATAGGTGAGCAGGTCGATCGCAACGGGACCAACCTGCAAGAGCGACTTTCCAGGTGCCGAAAATTCCCAATGAGTTGCCGCTAACTGCCCTCTTTCGAGGCTCGCTTCTGCGTTGGCGAGAATCGTCGGCCCGTGCACGCGGAGCGATTCCAGCGCTCCACCTTCTGTAGCCTCAGCCCAGGCCAGCAGAGGTGCTGCCCTTTCAGCCACTCCAAATTTCAAGCCCAAAGCTCTCAGCGCCCAGACTCCAACTCGGACAATCTCCCCCGTTGCGACTTCAACTCGGTCAGCCGAACAGGTCTGTGGTGGGTCTCCAGTTTCGGGGGCAGGGCTAGAGAAAAAGACATCCTTCATGCCGCCACCTCGGCCCAAGCGTCGGAATCGTGACTACAGCGGAGAGAACAGGCGCACCGGCCTCTGCACCACAACAACCCGAGCCATTTCATCGCTTCATCCGCACTTCATATTGTACGATGGAATTTGGTATTCCATTATACGATCCGATGTGCTTCATTGTTGTCAAGGGGCAACGAAGAAGCGAGGCAGAGGCTCTGCAGACTTCTTTCGACGAGGGGAAGCATGGGACCGTCGTCACTTGTCGAACACCGTTTTCGCGCACCGTGTCGTCTTTGTTCGTCCGACCCGTTGAGCCGTCGCGTTAGGATCGCTCACTGATGTTCGCGATCATCGGCGCTACCGGACACATCGGGTTTCGCATCGCGCAAAATCTGTTGCGGGCCGGAAAGCCGGTGCGCGTCATCGGGCGCAGCGAGGCACGGTTGGCGCCCCTGGTGACAGAAGGCGCAGAACCATTCGTCATAACCTCAGTCCTCGAAATCGACGACGTCACAAGGGCATTCGAGGGCGCGGAAGCAGCCTATACTATGGTACCGCCGATCTCCACGGAGGTTTCCTATTATCAGGCTGGACGTGTGATGGCCGAAGCGGCGGCGCGCTCGGGCGTGGGCCGCATCGTGAATCTCAGCGGCATCGGCGCTCACCTTCCGCAGGCTGGCGGCCCTCACTGCCAGGATTATGCCGACCTGGAAGCGGCATTTGAAGAGATCAATGGCCTCGACGTCCTGAATATTCGGGCTGCATTCTTCATGACCAGCTTCTTTAATTGGATCCCTCAGATAGAGAGTGATGGTGCCGTCTCGGGGCTGCTCCGGGGTGATCTAGCCATTCCGAGGATCGCTGCACGCGATATTGCTGAATTTGCGGCTAAAGAACTGCATGATCCAACCTTCACGGGGAAGACCCGGCGTGAATTGCTGGGGCAACGGGACCTCAGTATGGACGAGGCCGCTGCGGTGATCGGTGAAGCAATTGGCTGTCAGAGCCTGCGTTATGTCGAACTTTCACCACAAGAATCGATCAACGCCCAAATCGCTAAAGGGCGTTCCAAAGTTTCGGCCGAACACATGAATGCAATGTACCATGCTTGGAACACCGGGGCTGTAACTTGCGGTGAGACCCGCTCGTCTTCCAACACTACGTCCACAAGTTTCGAGGCGTTTGTTTCGGAAGAATTCTTGCCAATGTTCAGAAGAACAGGAAGGTCATAGAAGTCTCAGCGCCCCAGGCAATCACCAACATCTGAAAATGCAAAGCGTTATTTGGCGTGGAAAAAACGTGGAGGGTGAGATGGGTTTCGTGAAGATCAAGCAAATCGGATTGGCTCTGCTTTGTTGTGTGGCCGTAATCGGTTCCTATCAGGCGTCCGCAAATGCGGCAGAGAAAATCAGACTGGCATATAGCTCTCTGGATGCCTCCAGCCTTCCCTGGTTCTACGCACAAGAGAAGGGCTACTTTACCAAGCACGGCCTCGACAGCGGGGAGCTCATTTATCTAGATTCAGGCTCGAAGGGAGTCCAAGCACTGATTTCCGGCTCCATCGACATGGTCACTGCCGACGGAAATGCCCTTGTGAACGCCGGGCTTGCAGGCTCCGACATAAAGGCCATCGGCGTAACTCTGGGTGTTCTCCCCAGTTCCGCTGTGGTGGCAAAAGACATCGCATCCGCTCAGGATCTGAAGGGAAAGAGGTTTGCGATTAGTTCCTTCGGATCCGAGACCCAGCTTGCACTGCAAATCCTCCTCAAAGCCAACGGCCTCGCAGAAAATGACGTGACCGCGGTGCAGGTCGGAAACCAAGCAAACCGTTTTGCGGCTTTGCAGGCCGGCCAAGTATCCGGCTCGTTCTTTCAGCCTCCAATCCTCGTCAAGGCCGTTGCGGAGGGGTACAAAGTCCTAGCGGAGATGCCCGAGCTTGCTCCGGATTATCTGAGCGTCGGGATTGGTGCGATGGAGGAGACGGTTGAGACACGGAGACCCGTCGTTAAAGCATTCTTGGAAGCGCTGGCCGAAGCCACTGCCGCCCTCAAGAAGGACGAAGCTGGAAGCGTTGAAGTAATCCAGAAGTACTTAAAGTCTAGCAAGGAAGATGCCGAAGGAGCATGGAGATTTTTTGCGCCCCTGTTCAAGTCAGACCTGCGTCCAACACCCGCCTCGATACAGTTTATCCTCGATCGCAAAACGGATCCAAAAGCAAAAACAATGACACCTGCTGATTTCGTTGATCTCTCAGTCCTCGATGAACTGGACAAAGAAGGCTTCTTCAAGAACCTTAATTGATTAATCGCCGTCGGCTTCTTCTTCTGGCCGACGGCATTGATTGTCTCGTATGAAAAGGCGGGTCGGGATTGGGATGGCCGGATTGAGCAACTCCGAGATCGCGCAACCGGAAGCCCAATATGGCGAGGTGAGGCCGGCAGCTCACCGACGCGCGAGACAATCGATCGAGCAGCGTGTCTGGAGCATGAGTGGCATCATCGCCATTCTCCTGCTGTGGCAACTCGGCGCTTCATCGGGGTTACTGCCGGCGCGATTTGTGAGCAGTCCGGTCGCCGTCATGAAAACAGCTGTTACCATGACGCTAGAGGATAATCTGCTGCGTGACGTTGGCGTGACGCTCACAGAGCTATTCATCGGTATGACCATTGCCATCGCGCTTGGCATCCCTGTAGGCCTGTTAGCCGGCTGGTACCGGCGCCTTCGCTATGCAGTCGATCCCTATCTCGCCGCGCTGTATGCCACGCCCTCCCTGGCGCTGCTGCCGCTTCTGGTTCTGTGGTTCGGGATCGGCGTCAAGTCGACCGTCGTTCTTGTCATTATCAGCGCGTTTTTTCCCATCGTGATCAATATCATGCAGGGAGTTGCGACGGTCGAAGCCAGCTATCTGCGGATGGGCAAGAGTTTCGGCGCGGGCCAGATCCGCATCTTCCGAACCATCGTGCTTCCGTCCACAATACCATTTCTTGCCAGCGGCCTGCAACTCGGCGTAGCGAGGGGTTTAATTGGTGTCATCGTTGGGGAAATGTATGCCGCCAGCAGTGGCGGGCTTGGTTATATTATATCAGTTGCCGGTTCAACGCTCGCCGTTGATGAGATGTTCGTTGCCGTAACGATTATTACAGCTCTGGGTATTCTCCTCCTCGGATCGGCTCGCGCCTTCGAACAACGCATGCAGCGCTGGAAACCGGGAGCCCTGGAATGACCGATATCGCTGTTCCCCCGTCACGAGGCGCGGGTTCTGGGAGGGTCCTCTCGGAACGAACAGTCATCGGCTCTCTGTCCGTTCTCACGGGCCTCATTCTTTGGGAGTTGGTGGCAAGGGCCAATCTGATCTCGCCATTTCTAGTCAGCTCGCCAAGCGCGATCGCTGAAGCATTCATCGATCTCACAGCATCCGGAGAGTTGCAGAGGCAATTGCTGATCAGCGGAAAGGAGTTTGCCGTCGGCCTCATTCTCTCAATTGTGATCGGGCTTCCAGTTGCCGTCATAGCCGGCTGGTACACGCGTGCCGGCTGGTTCCTGCAGCCGCTGGTCGCTGCACTCTATGCGGCACCGACCATCGCTTTATTTCCGTTGATCATCATCTTCCTAGGGATAGGCTTTTGGGACAAGGTGCTGCTCGTCTTCATCAGCGGGTTCCTGCAAATCTTCGTTGCCACATCGGCGGGGATCAGAGCGACGGATCGCAAATGGGTCCGTCTCGCCCGAAGTTTTCGCGCCAGTGAGCGGAAGATGTTCTGGAGTATAATCCTTCCGAACGGCCTTCCTTATATTCTTCTTGGCCTTCGACTTGCCGTCGGCCGATGCGTCGTCAACGTGGTGGTGGCCGAAATGCTCGCTTCAGAAGGCGGCCTTGGCTACATGATCGCCTACTACGGCAATACCTTTCAGGTCTCCAAGGTTTTCGTCGCCCTCGCTGCGGTTGTTGTCACTGGAGTCATTCTGAACCAAATGCTGCTCGTCGTGGAGCAGCGAGTGGGCCGGTGGCGGCCTTCAACCCGTTAATCGGAACGTATTCATGGCGATGAAAAAGCTCGAAATCAAAAACCTGTCTTTCGCCTATGCCAACATGACAGCTCTTGAGGGAGTGAGCTTCGATGTAGAGGAGGGTGAATTCGTCAGTATTGTTGGACCGAGCGGCTGCGGAAAAAGCACACTCCTCGGAGTTGTCGACGGACTGAATCCGGCAACTGGCGGCCAGATCATCGTCGGTGGCAAGGAAGTGCGGGAGCCCGGCTATGACCGAGCACTGGTCTTTCAAGAACCGTCGCTGCTGCCGTGGCGGACGGTCCTTACAAATGTGACCTTCGGTCTCGAATGTCAAAACGTGCCGAAGAAGCAGGCTAAGGAGAAGGCGTTGAGCCTAATTAACTTGGTGGGCCTGAATGGCTTTTCGGATTCTTATCCCTACCAGCTCTCCGGCGGCATGCAGCAGCGGGTTAATTTGGCGCGCGCTCTCGCCGTCGATCCGGAAATCTTGCTCATGGACGAGCCCTTCGCCGCATTAGATGCTCAAACACGCGAACTGATGCAGGCAGAGCTCCTGAGCGTTTGGCAACGGACTGGCAAGACAGTGCTTTTCGTCACTCATCAGATCGACGAGGCGATCTACCTCTCCGACCGTGTGATCGTCTTCTCCGGTCGCCCGGGACGTGTGGTAGATATCATCATCCCGAAACTGTCGCGTCCGCGAGATCTGTCGGTCAAGCATACGCCGGAGTTCCTGGCATCGGCGGATCGCATTTGGGCTCTGATACAATCACGCGCCAGCCCAAGTGCTGAGGTGCCGGTACACGTCAGCTCCTAGCACCTGAAATGTATCACCGGGAGCTTCATCGCTTCTGCCTTCGCGCAAAGAACCAGGATAGGCCAAGCATGCAGCGCCATATCCCAAAGCATCTCATCGACTGCGTTTCCAGACATCCCGGCCCCTCCCTCGTTGATATTACAGCGAATATGCGGCCCGAATCCGAATGTATGACGCCGGACTCAATGGGAGCTCAAAAGTCAACGCGCCTGAGTTTTGTCCAGCTCCTGGCGCGGAAGATGATCGAGGGGCGTTGGAGGCTAGAAAAGGACTTGGTTTCGTTTGATGAGAGTGGGAGAGGCCGCATCATCTATCAACTCGATCTGGCGGGTTATAGGATGACGTATATCGCCCGCAGCTCCCCACCAATTTCCGCAGAGGATGCTATAGCCAATGAGAACCTAGGACGACGCGTCGGTACGAACCGCCACATTTGGGGCACCCTTTTCCTTGGCCAGGTCGGTGCCGAACGCATTGCAGAAGAGTTTCGGAGTATCGAAACGAGGGACATGGAATCTTTGCGCGCCCGGTCAGACATCATCGGATGGACACCAGGCAGCCGGAGCGCCCGGATCTTCGATGAGGTGGTTGATGCCTTGTCTTCGGGACATCAGCCCTCATTGGCTACCGTACGCAAAAGCGGATATCTCATTCGCAATGGCGGCTATATAGCGGCCGGCCGATACGGGACACTGTCTTATGAGGGGCTGCCGGATGACCATCCCCTCAAACCTCCATATATTGCCGATCTTTTTGGAATTCTGATGCTGCGCGAGGTGGGTCTGGATCTCGTAAACGGCATGGCGGCGGCCCGCAGCGCACAGGCCGCTACACTCAGCGATATTCTCGCATCTTATTTCGGAGTCGGAAACGCCTCAGGTCTAGGGATGTGCGTAACTCTTCAGCGATGGACTCATTGGGTCTCAACATGGATGCTGGTTCGCGAATTCTGCCTCGCGCGAGCACGTTTGATGCGCATAAGCGACGACCCAAGCAAGCAAAAGCGGTTCCACGAGCTGCTGAACCGCGCAATATCATACTACGAGACGCTCACTCCAGATTCAGAAGAATTCGTCGTTCCGCACGCACAAATTGCCAGCAATTTGCGGCGAATAAAGTCGTCCATGGAGAGCTCCTCAAAACCGTTTGAGGGCACATTTTGGGGTGATATCGCCGATAGCGCTAAAGCTTCGTTTGACGGAGAGACAGCAGAGCTGATCAACGCTCTTCTGATCGAGCTTTTCCCGGAATTTGCCGATGACGTGGCAGAGTATATCCCTGAAGGCATGGTTTTCAGACGGGATTATTCTCCCGAATTCACAGTTCAGCAATTCCGCAGAGACTTTCTGTCTCACTACAAATGTGAGCTGCTACAGGACCTTGGAAACTCCGATGTACGCCGGCACTTTTGGTATCACTCGGAAGACAATGGCGAGCAAAGGCGAGGAGAACGTGTTGTCGACCCGCACGAGAATTATGAATCCTTCATCGATCATCTCGGCGCTATTCAAAGGTTGGCGGCCACTTTGACGGCATATGACGACGAGACGCCGATGGCTATCGTCGTCGCCGATCATCCTGACCTCGCCTTTGTGGTTTCGCGTGTCGAGACAATGGCTCACGAGTCGTATCGAGAGATTCAAGGCAGCCTTTTGCATAAGGACTTTACGCCTGCGAAGCTCATCCGATGGTACTTGACAGTTATCGGCCTCGACTCAACCTATCCCCTCAGTTCGCGTTGGGTGCCAGGTGTCCTCTTTCAAGGATTACCGCTTTGGAGCGAGATTGCCGCTGGGTCAAACCGCGACTGGCGACTAGCCAGCACCGCCCGTTTTTCGTGAGCTGAAGCAAAAAAAGGTTCTTGCGGTGCAATCTGGGCGACGGCGCCCAGAGTTGCTACAGCGAGCGGATTATTCAATCACCTTCGGCTACCGCCGAGGGCCTTGGTTACGCTCGCGGCGCAGCGAATAAGCAGCTCTGCTATTCGCGACTCGGTACTCTGGTCAAAACGGCTCTCTGGAATGGTCAGGCAGATGTCACCGACAACTTCACCGTGGCTGCCAAAGACGGGAGCGGCAGCGCGCGCGACAGACGAGTGCCGAGAGTGCGGACGAGTTCATCAAAATGGTACCGCTCGGCTACCTCGCCGAAGCTGATAGCATCGGAAAGGCGGCACTGTTCCTGGCCTCGGACGACTCCTTTTATATAACCGGACATAACCTTGTAGTGGATGGCGGGCTTACGCTTCGTTAGGTTTAAATAATCAGTATCAGTAAATATGCCTCACGCTAGAGACCAGCTTGGCGAAGAAGCTTTGGTTTATAGGCAGAACTTCTCCGCGGCCTAATGGTCCGCACTCACCACTGAGACAGACCGAGGATCCATAATCTGCTGCTGCGGCCAAGGGGTCGGCAACCTCATCGGGTTACGCACCGGTTACGTCAGTAGAAAGACAATTGTTCTCCAAAAATGGATCAGATTGCCAAAAGCTATTAGAAGCGCATGCCCGTGAGAGACGCGCACAATTGTAATTGGGGAAAAGAAAGCAGAACTTTGGAATCAGGGCTCTGTTTGAGATGCCCCGATCTTTACGCTTGCCAAGGTGGGGGTCGTGAGTTCGAATCTCATCGCCCGCTCCAATCTGCCGGACAGTTTGGATAACATCAAGAGCCGCAGAAATCCGCGGCTTTTTGCTGTGGGACATCCTGACAGTTGGGCTCGTCCAAGGGCCCAATTCAAGGTCCTCGGTCGTCCGGTTATACGTGGTTACCGACTGGTTGAGTTCCAGGCGCGCAATCGCCTTCGCTTGCATTAAGTCAGGCGATAGCCACCATCGATGTCGAGCACGGTCGCCGTCGCATAGGCGTTGTCCATCAGAAACAACATGCCTTGCGCGATTTCCTCAGCCGTACCGAGACGTTTGACCGGCTGAAGTGCCGCCATGCGATCCCATGCAGCTTTGCGTTCTGCCGGAATGTTATCAGTCCCCGGCGTTGCGATGAAACCGGGCGAGATGACATTGACGCGAATTGGCGCCAGTTCGATTGCTAGCGATCTCGCCAACGCCTCAATGGCGCCCGCCGCGGCGCTGCTCCCTGAATAGCAAGGGATTGTTTTACGGGGCGACGTCTCGGACATGAGAACGATAGAGCCCGTGCGGCTCATATGCGGCGCGCCGTAGCGGACTCCATAGACCTGAGACCAAAAGCGGTTGCGAAAGACCTGCTCGAACCGGCCAGGTTCCATGTCGAGAAAATTCACGAGCTTCGCGGAGGCCGACTTGTCGGGCGCGGAGGGCACCAACACCGTGAGATGATCGAATTGTCCGAGATCATCGAAGAGTGCCTTGACGGAAGCCTCGTCGGAGGCATCCAATGCCCTAGTCTCGACATCGCCGCCGATCTCCTCGGCAGCGCTCCTCAAACGGTCCAGTGAGCGCCCGCCGATGACCACCCGTGCGCCGAGTGCGGCCGCGCTTCTGGCAGTCGCCAAACCGATCCCGGAACTTCCACCAATAATAACGATCCTGGAACCGGAAAGCGACATGACTGGACTCCGTGAATTGGGGTTGGTTACGCGGACTTTAGAGCACTCACCCGGCGAGGGTAGCTTCCTTAGGTCATTAGGAGGCTTTGAGTCTCATATCCGAGGCCGAAATCGATCTAAGCCCCACCGGGAGGGGAGAGAGAGCGGCCCGAACCTTAGCATCCGCGTCTTGAGGGAGCGCCCGGGCACTCCGAAACCCTCCAAGCCCTATCGCCGGCAATCTTCTGTCGACTGCGACACTTCTCTTGCGCGACAGCCCGTGGGAATGTTTGATTGATGGATTGCAGCACCGCGTAGGAAAGAGCTTTTGGAACACACGATCCGGGTTTCGATCGAGGGCGCTGCCGCATGGGTCGAGATCAATCGGCCGGGCCTGCGAAAGGCTCTCGATGCGCTCCCCATCAGCAGCTTTGCGATGTTGTGGACGAGTTCGCCCATTCGCCGGGTACATCGAGCCGGAAATGCGCTTCGACGGCGCCTTACCCCAATATAAGGACACCTTTTTGCAGCGATGATCTTCGCGAAGGATCGATGCATTATCCTCCAACCGTTCGGGCGTCTTTGGCAAAGAAACGAAACTTCGAGGGAACTGAGTGAGCGAATTTCGCGGCCCTCTGGCGGGCAACTCCATTATCTACAGTGCCGCTGAGGAGCGACCAGCGCGTGAAAAGGGTGCGGATCGTCCTTCCCTCCTCGGCGAACTGGGCAATTCGAATTCTGAGACTGGTGCGCTGAAACTTGCCGCGGTCATCCGACGATGATCACGGACCCTGGCGCTCGCTGATGCCAAGTCTTCCCTGCAGAATCATAATTGTCGGCGCGGGGATAATCGGTGTCGTCACCGCTGCCGCTCTTCGCCGCGAAGGTCACGACGTGGTCATCATTGATCGGCTTCCGCCGGGAGAAGCCTGTTCCTTCGGCAATTCCGGCGGCATGCCCCGAAACCATTCCTTCCCGATGGCCATGCCGGGGATCGTATGGAACGTTCCTCGCTATCTCGCCGATCCCCGCGGGCCACTGGCAATCCGCTGGCAGGCCCTGCCCCGCATCGCACCGTTTCTCCTGCGCTTTCTTCGCGCGAGCGCAAAAAGTCGCTTTTTACCTATCCTCGATCACCTGACTGCGATGATGCAGCAGAGCCACGCCGATTGGACAGGGCTCATTGGGGATGCCGGTCTCGGCGTTCTTATCCGCGACGATGGCGCACTGACGCTTTATCGCAGCAACGCAGACCGAAGTGTTGCCTGGGCAACCTGGCAACTTCTCGTCGATCGTGGCGCTGAACTTCAAACACTCGATGGCCAAGCCTTGACCGACCTCGAACCGGCGGTTCCTGCCGGCTATCACTCGGCGGTTTTTGAGCCGGACTACCGCCGCACGATCGACCCCCATGGCCTGTGCGTTGGTGTAGCGCGTCATGTCGAACGCATTGGTGGGAGGCTCAAGCGGGAAACGGTGAGCGAAATCGTTCCCACCGAAAGCAATCATGTGCTGGTCCGGACCAATCTCGGCGAACATGTCGCTGACAGGGTCGTGATCGCAGCCGGTGCCTGGTCTGGGAACTTCGCCAGACGCTTCGGCGATTGGGTGCCTCTGGAACCCGCCCGGGGCTACCACGCGACGATTACCAACTTCAGTCCCATGCCGAAGCGGCCCCTCTTCATCGCAGACAGGAAGCTGTCGCTCAATCCCATGGCAACCGGCTTGCGGACTGGTGGCAACATTGAGTTCGCGGGCCTCGGCCAAGTGCCTGACTTCGCCAGACCGGCACGTCAGCTGGACATCGTGCGTGACCTTTACCCGAACGCTGAGGTTGGCGCCCATACGAAATGGGCGGGCGATCGTCCGATGATGCCGGACTCGCTCCCTGTCATCGGCCGTTCTCCCAGGCATCCCAACATCATCTACGCCTTCGGGCATGGCCAGTATGGGTTGGCACTCGCTGCCGTCACCGGCCGCCTCGTCGCGGAAATTGTCGGCGAGCGGCCGACCACTCTCGATATCGCCCCGTTCAAACCCGACAGATTTTAGGCCCTAGGTCAGCCGATAGCCGCCGTCGATGTCGAGGACGCTGGCCGTTGCATAAGAATTCTCCATGAGGAAGAGCATGCCGTGCGCAATCTCCTCCGGCGTGCCCAGGCGCTTGACCGGCTGTGCCTCGGCAATCCTGTCCCACGCTGCCCGACGCTCCGTCGGAATGTGGCTGGTCCCGGGTGTTTCAATGAAACCCGGTGCAATGACGTTGACGCGGATCGGTGCCAGCTCTATGGCCAGTGATCGAGCCAGTGCCTCAATCGCCCCCGCCGCGGCACTGCTTGCAGAATAGCGGGGAATCGTCTTACGCGGCTGGCTGCTGGACATGAGCACGATCGAGCCAGTGGGCGTCATGTGGGGTGCACCATGGCGAATGCCGTAGAGCTGTGACCAAAAGCGGTTGCGAAACACGGTCTCGAACTGGCCGACCTCCATGTGGAGGAAGTCGACAAGCCTTGTCGAGGCTGTCTTGTCCGGTGCCGATGGAACGAGAACGGCGAGATGGTCGAACTTGCCCAAGCCCTCGAACATCGCCTTCACTGCATGTTCGTCAGTGGCGTCTAAGGCATGTGTCTCCGTCTCCGCGCCGATCTCTGCCGCGGCAGTCCCGAGGCGCTCCACAGACCGGCCGCCGATGACCACCCGGGCGCCCCGAGCCGCTGCCGCCTTCGCCGTGGCAAGGCCTATGCCCGAACTGCCGCCGATGATGACGATGCGCTGACCGGCAATCGACATGGTACCCTCCCCAATTTCCAGCCCTATGCCGGCAGGCGCTCCATGCGCGCGATCTGCTGCAGAACCTCTTCCTGCACGCTGTCCCAGATTTGCGTCTTCAGTTCCAGGTAGCGCGGCGTCAGCTGTGCTGCGGCGCTCCTCGGCTTCGGCAGATCATTGTCGATGGCAACCTTCACGCGGCCAGGGCGCGAAGAAAAGACAACTATACGATCGGATAGGATCAAGGCCTCATCGATGCTGTGGGTGACGAAGATGACAGTCTTGGCGGTCTTTTCGACAATGTCGATCAACTGGTCCTGCAACAATTGACGGGTCATGGCATCGACGGCAGCGAAGGGTTCATCCATCAGCAGGATCTCGGGATCATTAGCCAGCGACCGCGCCAGGGCTGCCCTCTGGCGCATGCCTCCTGACAGCTCGGAGGGATATGCGTTCTCGAAGCCCTCCAAGCCGACGAGCTTGATAAAGTAGCGGGCTGTCTCGCGACGCTCATCCTTGCCGACATGGCGCATCTTGAGCCCGAACTCGACATTTCTCTGAACGGTCTTCCATGGAAAAAGCGCGTATTCCTGGAAGATCATGCCGCAGCGGGTATCAATGCCGGTGATGGGCTGGCCGTGGAGCAGAATCCGACCGGCGGTCGGGGTCTGAAACCCGGCAATGAGGCTAAGCAGAGTCGACTTGCCACATCCCGAGCTGCCCACGATGCACAGAATTTCTCCCGCGCGGACATCCATCGACAACCCGCCCAGAGCGCGGATCGTCTCTGCGCCGCCCTCATACTCCATACTGACATTCTCGACACGGATGATGTTTGTCAAATCAACCTCACCTGTCTCTTGACACCCCGCTGCCAAGGGATGAAGCGGTGTTCGACGCTGCGGAGAATGGTGTCGAGAACGAGGACGGTGACACTGATTGCCAGCATACCGCAGATGACCTGGCTGACATTGGACCAGTCCTTGGCGTTCCAGATCAGGAAGCCCAACCCGTCATTGGCGCCGACCATTTCAGCGCTGATGATGCACGTCCACGCCAGGGCCAGTGTCACTTTCAAAGCTGAAACGATGCTCGGCAACGCTGCGGGCAGGATCACCTCCCACATGACAGCGAGCTTTGAGGCTCCAAGGTTCCGGGCCGCCCGAATGTAAAGCGGATCAACCCGAAGAGTGGCATCGGTTACGAAGACCGTCAACGGCGCCAGCGTCCCCATGAACACAATGGCATATTTTTGTTCTTCTCCGATACCGAGCCAAAGCAGGCTCAGGGGAATCCAGGCCAGCGACGGTAGCGGCCTGATGATCGAGATGATGGGTTGCACGATCCAGCGGACGACCTCCACCGTGCCAAGCAGGATGCCCAGCGCGATACCGACCACCGCCGACAGGGCAAAGCCGACGACGACCCGAATAGCGCTGGCAAGAATGTCCGTGAGCAACGTGCCGTCACTGATCAGGGTCTTGAGTTCGGTCCAAACATGTGTCGGTGGCGGAAAGAACTCAGGATCGATGATTCCCGTCGCGGCCAGTCCCTCCCAGAGGGCGATGAAGACCAAGGCCGACACGGCGCTTATCGCGAGATAGCCGAGCCGGTCTGGGAGCCTCCATCGCTTTGCGGAATGGCCCGTCGAGGCGTCAATCATGTGCCTGTCCGATCGTTCACGGAACGATCAAGTCTTGCCGCACCCACTCTCTGAAATCAGGCTTGTTGTCGATCTTCTTGATGGTATCCGCCATGAAGTCTTCCATGGACTGCATGATTGGATATGCGCCCTTGTCGGACAGCTGGGTAGCCTGATCCTTCCAGGTGAACCGCTCGGACATGTTTTCCCAGGCCAGCCATTCCTCCGGGGATTGCTTGCTGATCTTCGCGACGATTGCCGCCGCTTCCTGGCGGTTGTCGATGATCCATTGCTGGGCTTTCCAGTAAGCTGCCAGAAAGCGCTTCGCTGCTGCCGGATCATCCTCAACGAACTTCTTATTCATCACCAGCGTGTTGGGCGCAGGAATCTGGTGATATTTCTCCCAGTAGCCGAGGTCGGCCACGGAGGCGATCTTCTTGGCGCCGGGCACTTCTTGCAGACGCTTGTACTCCGGATACCAAGCCCCTGCGGCGTCAACAAGTCCCTGCTTCAACGCTTGTATCATCTCAGATTGCTTGAGATTGACGAGTTGGACATCCTTGTACATGTCCAAACCGGCATTCTTCAGCAGCAAGTAATCGGTGATCTCCTCCGAACCGCCGAACTGAATCGCAAGCTTCTTACCCTTGAGGTCCTGAAGGCTGTTGATCCCCTCCCGCGCCACGATCCCAGAGATATCCTGAGCCGCATCCGGTATGCCGACCCAGTAGAAGTTCTTGTTGCCCTGGCTCATGACCGCGATCATGCCCTGGGCGCCGGTCCCACCCATGACCGCATCGCCAGACGATACGACGGCCACGCGGTCGGTCGAGCTCGCCACTTGTCGCCACGACACATCGAAACCGGCGTCTTTGAAGAAGCCTTTGTCGATTCCGATCCAGAAGGGTGCGTGAACCCCGGCCGTGGAGGATACCACCACTGCTTGTTTGAGCTCTTCCGCCTTAGTGACGGGGGCCGCGATCATCGCAGCCAACATCGCGGCTGCCATCAGAATTGTCCGACGCTTCAACATCATTGGTCCCTCACTCCGTTTGTGCCATATCCGCGTCGCCACCTGCATCGGATGGCGAACTTTCAAAGCTTCAGATTAGAGACTTGGTCACGCCTCCAGGGGATGAGCCTGCGGGTCAGGGCCCGGTGCAGTATGTCGAGTACAAGGACGGAGGCGCTGATCACCAGCATGCCGACCAAGACTTGGCTGATGTTGCCCCAGTCCTTGGCGTTCCAGATCAGGTAGCCCAGGCCACTCGTCGCTCCCACCATTTCTGCCGAGATGATGCACGCCCAGGCGAGCGCCAGCGTGACCTTCAGTGCTGAGAGAATTCCAGGAAGCGCTGCTGGCAGGATCACCTGAAAAATTACCGCCCAGCGCCCTGCGCCGAGATTGCGGGCAGCCCGCACATAGATCCGGTCAACCTGCTCCGTGGCGTCGATTACGAAGACAAGCGTGGGCGCAAAGGTGCCCATGAAGACGATTGCATACTTCTGCTCCTCGCCGATTCCGAGCCACATCATGGAGAGCGGGATCCACGACAGAGACGGCAGTGGCCGGATGAGTGAGACGACGGGATCAATGATCGCCTTGAGCAAAGGCAAGCAGCCGGCCGCGAGGCCTAATGGAATAGCTACCGCACATGAAAGGGCAAAGCCGATCAACACACGGCTTCCGCTCTCGAGCACGTCGTTAAACAGCGCGCCCCCCTCTAAAAGGCGCTTACCGGCATTATACACGGTCACCGGTGAGCCGATGAAGGCGACGTCGAGATAACCCAGGGATATGGCCGCCTGCCACACCAAACCAAGCATGATGAGGCTGGCCGCTCCGATGATGACGCTGCCGAAACGGTCGCGGCGGACGGCTCTGGCGCGGGCGCCGGAGGCGGGCTTTCGGGATGCTTCGAGCCCAATCGATGTCATCGTGCCAGCGTCCTGTCAGCCCTTGCCGAGATAAGCGTGGGCCATGATCAGCAGGCCAATATCCTTGATGCCGATTTCGTGGACGATCACGGTCCCGCGGTTAGGGTAGGGAGGGGGGAATTCCTCCGCCCAGATTTGCGTGATCGGATCGATGAAGCTGCGATCGGTCACATAAAGCATGGCCTGGGTGACGTCAGCCATCGACCCGCCGGCCGCCGCAAGAGTATCAGCCAGATTCTTGAGCGCGAGACGGGTCTGAAGCCTGATGTCACCAGTTTCGGTGGTCCCATCCGCTTTGATCGGCGCTGCTGCCGTGTAAAGAAAACCACCGGCGGCGATGCCCCACTCGAAGGGTCTTCCATGTGTTGAAAGGGAGGTTTTGATCGCCTTCTTGTCTAAACTAGAACCAGGCACGTTTGACCTCCTCACCAGCCAATTCTTTAACGATACACATTTTTCTAGAACAGCCAATCGATGAAATTGAGCATTTGACGATTGTCCAAAAATAAGTCGAACTGGGCTGCATGGAGGCTCTGCGTCGCGCCTCATATCAGGCCACAAGGCAAAATCCCGAGATCACCGATGCGGCATCGAACTGTGGAGGGGAGCATGTCCGAATTTCCCACGCTTCAGGACATTGTATGGGCCGCGCGAGAGAAACTGCCCCGTTCGGTGTGGGACTTCGTGACCTTCGGCACCGAAACCGAGACCAGCTTGCGTCGAAACCGCCGCTCCCTCGACAGCCTTGCATTCGTGCCCCGGGTCATGCGCGATGTGAGCGAGGTTCAACCCGACACCTGTCTGCTGGGCATTAACTTGCGTATTCCGGTCATGCTCGCTCCCGTGGGGTCAATTGCCCTTCTGGATCCGGCGGGAGCGGTAGCGGCCGCAAGAACCGCGCAGAGCTTCGGCACGGTCCAGATCGTCAGCGGATTTGCGGCGCCCGACTATGCGACCGTAGCCCGAGAATGCCCGGGGCCCCTCATATACGCCCTGCATCCTCGGGCCGAGCAGCCCTTCCTTAATGAATTGGTGGATGGCGTCGTGGCGGCGGGCTATCGGGCGATCGCCTTTGTGAGCGAGGCTGCCTATTACAGCCGGCGCGAACGCGACCTGATGAGTCAGGTACAGACGGCTGGCAAACGGGCCCGTAGCTACGGGAGCTACCTTGCGCAGCAGCGCTCCGAAGGGTCCGATGGTAAGTCGCCAAGCAAAGAGGGACTTCTCGGTACCATGGCGACATGGGAGATGCTCCAACGGGTCAAGGAGCGGTCGGGCCTGCCGGTCGTACTGAAAGGCGTGACTTGTGCGGCGGATGCGCGGCTGGCGGTCGAGCACGGGGTGGATGTGATTTACGTGTCCAATCACGGTGGGCGTGCATTGGATCATGCGCGGGGCACCGCGCAGGTTCTGCCGGAAATTGTCGATGCAGCTGGCGGAAAGGCGGACGTGATCATCGATGGCGGCTTCGTTCGCGGCACCGATGTTCTGAAGGCGGTGTCGCTCGGCGCCAAAGCTGTCTGCATGGGGCGCATGCAGTCATGGGCCTTGGCAGCGGGCGGCCCAGATGGACTGATGCGGATGTTGGAGCTCCTGGAGGAGGAGATCATCATCGGTATGGGCCTTCTCGGAGTTAATCGCCTGTCCGAGCTGGATCCATCCTATGTCGAGAAGGTGGAGCCGGTCGTTATGCCCCACCCCCTCAGCGCGTTCCCTGTCGTTATGGAGCGTATCGCTGCCGAACGCTGAGCGGCCGGAAGACGCTATTCGATCACCGCGACGATTTCATAGCCGCCGGGCGTCGGCGCCCGTTCGAAATACTTCGCCGTCATTGTGTCCCGTCCCGCAGTCTGGCCGGGGCTTGTCGCGTTCGACCGCTGTTTCTCCTCGCTCTCCCAGATGGTGATGGAGAGGTACTTCCCGGTTGCTCGGTCGACCAGCATATAGGCCCGCTCCATGCCGCTCCCTTTGAACGGAGCAATATGCGTCTTCCACTCCGCCGCAGCTTCGTCGATCAGATCCTTCTTCAGATCCGTGCTCATGACCCGTGCATACATCAGTTATCTCCCGGGGATTTTGCCCTTGCCGAATGGCAGCAAGACTAGTCTATTCCTAGAATAGGGAGCTTGGAGCAAAGTTGCTCACTCCTTCAGCAAAAAAAGAATCCGTCAGCGAGGTTTCATCCTCGTCTTGATTGACGTCACACATTCCGGACGACATCGTTTGGCGGTTCAGGGTGGCTATTTATTCCGTTTTTTTGGATGGCGGTCGACACAGTCCTTTAGCTGCCGATGCGAGCGGTCGGTGATATCGCGGGGTGGAGCCGAGCGGCGGACGACTCCTCAATAGTCGTGACGAACTTGGTAAACCACATTGCATTCGTCGGGCCTTCGATTACACCAACGCGATGTCGAAGGTGCCAGCAGTAGTGTTCTCTCTTTTATGAGCCATCTCCCTTTTACGCCCAGAAAAAGTGCCACGTTACGAGATGTGGCCAGGTTATCGGGCGTCTCGTTGATGACGGTTTCGAATGTCGTCAATCGAAACTACGCCGCGATGCGGCCCGAAACGCGCGATCGCGTGGAAAAGGCGATTGCTCAGCTCGGCTATCGGCCTCGGGGAACAGCCCGAAGCTTGAGGCTCGATCGAAATTTCGCGGTCGGAATTTTGATCGTCGATCCTCTGTCTTCGTTTCTCGCGGATCCCTTCATTTCCCAAGTCGTGGCCGGACTGAGCAATAGCCTCGGGGAGCGTGGTTATGGTTGCCTGGTTCACGGCGTAAGACCGGAGGAGCTCGAGCGTTCGATTTTCCTGGGGGATTCGCGAACCGACGGCATCTGCGCGTTTCTGAGTGGTGACCACGCTCATCGCAGGGACTGTCTCGAGCGACTGCTCAAACTCCATGTCCCGATCATTGCAATCGAAGATACGAATGTCGGTCTCCATCCTGACTTAGCGGTCGTGCGCCAAGACGACTTTGGTGCGGCTAAGGCAATGACAGAGCTATTTCTGGCGAAAGGGCTTCGGAGGTTTTTTGTGCTTGCCCCTCAACTTCCCTGGCCCTCCGTGACACAGCGGCTCGCGGGGATGAACGACGCGATCAAAAAAGGCGACAGCCAGGCTCACTTAACGATTGTTCCCTGTGGAAGCGGCAGCATTGCGGAAGCAGAGAGAATCCTGCCTGAGTTTCTTCATTCCTCTCAGGAGCCTGCCGCGATCATCGGGGCCACAGATCGGTTAGCAGTCGCGGTTGCTCGATTCGTCACACAGAGAGAGATGCCGTTTCCGTCTTCAATCGGGAGCTTCAGCGCATCAGAGACCTCAAATGACCTCGCTGTTTTTACCATCGTTGCCATTTCAGAGCCTTATCGGATCGGAAGGGAAGCCGGACTCCTGATGGTCGAGAGGATCGAAAAAGGGGCATTCCGCCAGCAGGAAGTTCTGATCCCAATCAAGCTGTATCAGAGGTAGGACGGCCACCCTTCATAGCCGGCAGGTAGCCTCACTCCAACGGTCAGGAATGCGCTTGACAGAACTTCGCGGCGATTTCACTATAACGTTAAACAAGCGGGATTTCCTCATGTTCAGCTTAGGTTTCAAATTCAATACCTTCACCGTTGTCGGAAGATGTCCCCGAGAAGGCCTCCTCGGGGTCGCTCTAACATCGAGCCCGCTCTCGGTCGCAGCCCGATGTTCCTTCATCGAAGCAAACGTGGCTGCAGTCGCCACACAAGCTTACGCACATCCCGGCCTTGGGCCGCTTGCGTTGAAGTTACTGAAGCTCGGCTACAGTCCGGAGAAGGTTCTCCGGGAGATCCGAAGCAGCGATAATTTCCCAGAGCACCGGCAACTGGCGATTGTCGACAAGAATGGCAACTCGGCAGTTTTCACTGGTGAAAAGAACCTCGATTGGAAGGGCCACAAGAACGGCCAGAACTATGTCGTCATGGGCAATTATCTCGTCGGCCCGGACGTCGTGGAGGCGATGGAAGATGCATGGCTCGCCAGCGAGAGTCAGTTACTCGAAGAGAGGCTTGTTCGCACAATTGAGGCCGGGAAAGCCGCGGGCGGCGAACTTGGCGGACATTTGTCATCAGGGCTTCTGGTCTATGGACGCGAAACCTATGCGCGTACCGACTTAAGAGTGGATATGCACCAGGGGCCGGCCGGCACAGATGCCGTCGATTCCCTTCGTGCCCTCTTCAACGAATACCGCCCTCTCATTCCCTATTACGAACAGCGGCCAGAAAATCCGCTGTTGGAGAGCTGGCGGGCATGGCGAGAAAAGAACAGGTCTCAGTAATTCCCTTGTTTTTTCCAGGACTTCAAAGGAGACAGCAGCATGTCTGAAAAGCAGATCAGTCGACGGAGCTTCCTTGGAGCCACTGCAGCTGTGGGTATCGCTGCCGTTGCATCACCTGCAATCGTGCGGGCGCAAGCGCCAAAATCAGTGACCTTCTTTTCCTACGCGACCTATACCGACAAAGCCCTCACAGGGGCTTTCACTGAGCAAACCGGCGTCAAGCTCAACACTCAAAACTTCGGCGACATCGACCAAATGATGGGCCGCCTGGCCGCTGGCAGCGGTGCGGGAATCGACGTCGTCTCCGTGCCTAACCAGTTGACCAAGCAGCTTCATAAGGATGGAGTTATTGAACCCGTTGACGTCAGCCGCCTGAAGAACTGGAATGAACTGTTTCCCGAGTTTCGAGACGCTGAGTTCGTGGCCTCGGGCGAGCAGGGCAAGGTCCTTGCAGTGCCCACCGTATGGGGCCCGGAGGCGCTCCTCTACCGCACCGACAAGATCTCTGCGGCAGATTCCTGGTCAGCACTCTGGGATACCAGCCAAAAGGGGCGCATTGGCGTTATCGACTATGGCTACGAGATGGTGCTCGTTGCAGCCCAGTTGCTGGGGTACAAAGCGAATATTGATAAGGAACCGATAAACTTCACGCCGGAAGAGTACGCAGCAATAAAGCAGAAGCTTATCGAACAAAAACCGCTTGTTGCGAAATATTTTGCGTCTGCTGCCGAGGGGGCATCGCTTGTCGCGGGCGGCGAGATCTACGTCAGTATCGGCCGGCTTTCGATGCTGAAGCCGATCCGTGACGAAGGCGTGCCCGTCGCCATGGTGGCTCCGAAGGAGGGCGCACAGGGCTGGTGTACAAGCACCGCGATTGTCGCCAGCAGTACCAACAAAGACCAAGCATACGACTTTCTCAATTACGTAATCGGAGAAACGTATCAAACGAAATTGATGACCGAGAAGGGTTATCCCGTCGCCAACCAGACTTTGCTGCAAGCACAGCCTGAAGAACTTCGGAACCGCCTCATGCTTAACGACCCGAACCTGCTCAAAAATATGGTTTGGTGGAAGCAGGCCGGCGATCTTCAACGCATCAACGAGCTTTGGGCAGAGGTCAAGGCTGCGTAGACTACCAAAGCGCACCGATACTGATTACGACCGGCTTGGCAGGTGTTCCCAATGCAAAGTCACCGCTTAAGAAGTATCCTGCTGAGCGCGCCGCTCCTGACCCTGTATATCGCTGGCCTGCTGGTCCCGCTTTGCATTTTGGCTCGGTATAGCCTGGCTGCCAACATCAACATGCGAACGTCCTTTGTTTGGACGTTCGCAAATTACACCAAGATTTTCACCGGCGACCTTTATCTCCCGCTCCTGATGAAGAGCCTTGGGATCGGTGCACTGGTGACAATAATCTGTCTCCTGGTCGGCTATCCAGCAGCATGGATTATCGCCCGCGCGAACGAGAAGCGGCGGACAATGCTGCTCCTCCTTCTGCTGCTTCCATGGTGGGCTTCCTATATCGTGAGAGTATTTGCTTTCTATACTTTGTTCGGAAACAGCGGCGTCCTCAACAAAACCGCACAATTACTTGGTCTGTCAGAGGAGACGATTGGCATCTTCACGTTCGGTCTTCCTGCTCTCATTGTGACTGAGCTGAACTTATTTTTACCCCTGACAGTCATCCCCATCTATCTTTCTCTCGAAAAACTCGACTGGAACCTGGTGTTGGCCGCCCGATCCTTAGGCGCAGGTCCGGTCTATGCATTTTTGCGCGTCGTTTTACCCTGGAGCTTACCTGGCGTTATCGCTGGGGCTATTTTTGTCTTCATGCCGGTCGCGGGCACCTACGTCGTGCCAGAGCTCGTTGGAGGCACGAGCGGCATCATGATTGGCCGCGTGATTGCCACTCAATTTGGCGCTTCTTCAAATTGGTCTTTTGGATCGGCCTTGGCGATCATCCTGCTCGTCGTCTTATTGCTTACGTTGACACTTCTCACCCGCGTGCGCAGCAAATTCTCGGGCCAGCAGGGATGAGACGCCACATGCTCGCTCTTGCCGGAAGAGTCTATCTGTTGCTGATCTATATCTTCTTATTTCTCCCCGCCATTCTTGTTGTCGTTTTCTCGTTCAATTCATCCCGCTTCTGGGCCTTCCCCCTAAGGGGCTTTACTACTCGCTGGTATGAAGAAGCATTTGCACGCGACACCGCTTTGGAGGCGATCTGGAATTCGTTGCATGTCGCTAGCTTAACGACCTTCATCTCCCTCTTCCTAGGAGCTAGCGCGGCCATCGGTACACGACGATTGCGGCCAAGGGTGCGCGATCGGCTGGAAGGCATCATCATGTTGCCTCAGCTGATCCCAAGCCTGATCTGGTCCATTGCCATCCTCGCCTTTCTTTCCGCACTGCAGCTACCGAGTGGAATTTTGACCGTCACGGTTGGCCATGTCCTGCTAACCTGCCCCTTCGTGTTTCTTCTCATTTCCACCAGACTGATGACCATGAATTCTTCCCTCGAGGATGCCGCAAGGGGCCTCGGCGCGAGCTGGTTTTACTACGTACGACGGGTGATGATGCCGCATCTCATTCCGGCTATATTTAGCAGCATGCTCATCACGTTTGCGATTTCTTTTTCTGATCTTATCGTTGCGTTCTTCTTGACCGGCGGAAGCTTCAATACCCTCCCGGTTTACATGTATTCGCTCATACAGTTCGAACCCTCGCCAATGATCAATGCCATTGCATCCATGGTTTTTGGCGTCGGAGTCGGCTTGGCGGTCATCGCTTTTATCGTTGGCGGGCGAGAGGCCTTATTGCCTGGCCAGAGGAAAGGAAACGATGGCTGAATTCATGCCCGAATGGCAAATCGATCTGACTGACGTAAGCAAATCCTATGGAACTGTCGTCGGACTTGCTCCGACAAGTATTCAGGTCCGTAAAGGGGAGTTCTTTTCGTTACTTGGGCCGTCCGGCTGTGGAAAGAGTACTCTCTTGAAACTGATCGCGGGTTTTGAGGAACCGACCACAGGACGCATCCTGGTGGGAGGACAGGACATGGGGGGAATACCACCGGAGCGGCGCAGAATTGGATTTGTGTTCCAGAACTACGCCCTCTTTCCGAATATGAATGTTTTCGAAAACATCGCCTTTGGCCTCAGAGCACGGCGGGCCGGGAATGTCGCAGAGACTGTAGAGCGCGCCCTGGAGATGGTGGAGCTTTCCGGCCTCTCCACTCGCCGACCGACGGAGCTCTCTGGCGGACAGCAGCAGCGAGTCGCCCTTGCTCGCGCAATTGCCATCAAACCAGAGGTCCTGCTTCTCGACGAGCCTCTTGCAGCGCTGGACAAGAAACTGCGGCAGTCCATGCAGCGGAAGCTCGTCGAACTCCAACGCGAGCTGGATATTACGACCATATTCGTCACCCATGATCAGGAAGAGGCGCTGACCATGTCTGACAGGGTCGCCGTCTTCAGCGCCGAACGGCACAGCGTCGAACAAATCGGTACCCCGAAGGAAATATACCGCCGGCCAACGTCCGAGATGGTCACAACGTTTCTCGGCCATTCAAACCTGGTGCACGATACCATCGCGAAACGCGCAAGCGACAGCACCGTGATCACAAATCAAGGGTTTGAGATCCTGGGCAGCGGTCAGGCAGGTGACCGCTTAAGCTTTTCACTCAGGCCAGAATCCATCGACATCCTGGGGGCCGCTGCAGAGCAGCAAGCGGGACAGCAGCTGATGCGGGGCAAGGTCACGCATGTGACGTTCCTCGGTGATGGGCAGATGTATGAGGTTGAGGTTGGTCACGACACAACCCTCAAAGTGAGAACGCTCGATAAGGGCGAAGACGAATTTCAGATTGGGCAGACAGTATGGCTACGCTGGCCAACCAAGGCCGGCCTGGCTCTCATATCCTCAGCAGAGGGGCAGTCTAGATGACAACGGTGATAAAAGCAGGCTGGCTGATTGATGGGACCGGCACGTCGGCGATCAAAGACGGCTACATCACTTTCACAAACGGGCGAATTACCGATGTGGGCCGAAGCGGTCAGCTCAACGTGCCAGAAGGTGCAGTCGTCATTGACCTTCCCCAACACACCCTTTTGCCGGGCTTTATCGACGCTCATTCGCATGTGAGCATCCACACATTGGGTCACGAGATTGCCCAAGTGGCGCGTCGAGAGGCTGAGATCACAATCGATGCCCTGCGCTGGCTCAGGGAAGATCTCAATTCCGGCGTCACGATGATGCGCGTGTTGGGGGACCCCGACTTTCTGGATATCCGTCTCAATCAAGCGCAACGCGAGGGAAAAATCGACATTCCAAGGCTCAAGACGGCTGGGAATCTCGTCCAATCCTCGCATGTCAGCGTGTCCGTCTCCAAATCCACCTGTGACGGGCCTGACGCGATCCGGCAGGCCGTCCGGGCGTCCATCAAGGCCGGCTGCGACTGGGTGAAATTCTACTCCACACCAGCGAGCCGTACACCCAATCCGATCCTGCCGATCTTCAGTCGCGGTGAAGTGGATGTGATCTTCGAGGAGGCGCGACGCGCAGGCCGTCCGGTTTCGGCTCATTGTCATGGCGGACCAGCAGCCGATTGGTGCATCGAACATGACGTCGACAGCATCGAACATGGATTGTTCCTCGAGCGTCGGCAAATGGTCGAGATGGCGCGTCGCGGAATTACTTTGGTCCCAACCACCGGCGTCATCCTGCTGCAGGACAGCTCCAACCCCTCGCCCTTCCTGCTTCGGGCGCAGGAGCGGGCCAACAATTTCCTCTCTATGGCGAAGGAGGAGGGCGTGCGCTGCGTCCCGGGGACAGATGCCGTGCATGGTCGAATGGACTTCGAGGTGCAGAAGCTCGTCGATGGGGGATGGACGATCCCGGAAGCGATCGCCTGCATGACGGGAGATGCAGCCAGGCTCCTTCGGGAAGAAGATACGGGCACACTTGAGCGTGGGCGGCGCGCAGACATCGTTGCCGTGCGGGGCAATGTGATGGAAGACGTGGCCAGGCTGAGCAGCGTCGACCTTGTCGTTCAGGACGGACAACAAAGATTTGGTAGCGCCGGCATAGGGGTCGGTGAGAGGATCTCTGCCGCGAGCCGGGTGTAAGTCCGCCCAGACTGTCCTGCCGATTTGTCGCATCTGACCCCTGTGCAGGGACTCGATGGACTTATCTGACAAGTTTACAATGGGGCGAGCCGCCCGCCCCAACCTGGATTTTCCTCATGAGAGACAGCCGACCCACCCTGCTCACAGGCGCCGCCGGCGTTCTCGGCCGTTGGCTGCGACCGAGGCTGATCGAGGCCTATGGTTCCGTGCGCTCCTCAGACGTGGTGGACCCGGCGCCGGCCCTGCCCGGCGAAGAGACCTCCGTGGTCGATCTTGCTGATTTCGACGCGGTCGAAGGCATCGTCAAGGGGGCGGGACGGATCATCCATTTCGGCGGCATCTCCTATGAGACGAGTTTCGACCGGATCCTGTCCTCGAACATCCTCGGCACCTACAATGTATTCGAAGCCGCGCGGCGGCATGGTGCCGGGCCCATCGTCTATGCCAGCTCCAACCATGCGATCGGCTTCTATACCAGGGACGACCGTCTCGACGTTCGCGTGCCCAAGCGTCCGGACTCGCTTTATGGAGTGTCGAAGGCGTTCGGAGAGGACCTGGCCAGCTTGTTCTTCGACAAATATGGCGTCGAGAGCGCCTGCCTGAGGATCGGCACGGCACGGCCCGATCCCATCGACCCCCGCCATCTCTCCACCTGGCATTCCTATGACGACCTGCTGCGGCTGATCGAAGCCTGCTTTGCCGCGCCGCATTTGGGCTGCACGGTGCTCTACGGCGTCTCCAACAACGATCGCAGCTGGTGGAGCAACGAAGGCGCGCCGCATGTCGACTATCGGCCCCAGGACAATGCCGAAGATTTTGCCGCGACGCTCATTCCCGACGGCGACACCCGCGACATGGCCGCTCCCGAAGTCAAGTACCAGGGCGGCCCCTTCGTCTCCGACGGCTACGTCAAACGGTAGAGCGGCTCCGGCAGGCCGGTCACCCCGGCCTGGACCGCAAACAGGCTGCCCGCCTGGGGTTGATCGTCGAGCCCGGTCGACGGCCGGATGGAGGTCACGTAGATCACGTCGAGCCGCGGCCCGCCGAACGCCAGCATGCTGGGCTTGGCGACCGGAAGGGCGATGCGCCGGTCGATTGCGCCGAGCGGCGTGAAGCGGATGATTTCCCAGCCGTCATTGGCTGCCATCCAGTAGCAGCCATCCGCATCGACCGCCGCCCCGTCCGGCCGTCCGGCCATGCCCTTGGTATCGACGAAGACGCGCCGGTTCGATACGGCGCCGTCGTCGGGGTCGAGGTCCCAGGCCCAGACGGTCCGCACCGCCGGGTAGGAGTCCGAGTGATAGAGCGTGCGTCCGTCGGGGCTGAACGCCAAGCCATTGGAGACGAAGAAGCCATCCGCCACGGATGTGCAAGCGAAGTCCCGGCCTACGCGGTAGAGAGTGCCCATCGGGCGGGCCGGATCGACGGGATCTTCCATGCTGCCGACCCAGAAGCGGCCCTGCGCGTCGCACCGGCCGTCATTGAGCCTGTTCTTCGGCAGATGCGATTCCGGGGACGCCAAAGCCGCCAATGTCCCGGTCTCGAGATCATAGCGCCAGAGGCCGGATTTGAGCGCCAGCAGCACCCCTCCCCCCTCGCAGAGTGCGAAGGACCCGATCGGTTCCGGCAGGGTCCACACCCTGTTTTCGCCCGTACTCGGATCGAAGCGGTTCAGCCGCCCCGCATAGATGTCGACCCAGTACAGCGCCTGTTCCGGCTCCGACCAGACCGGGCATTCCCCGAGCTCGGCGCGAATATCCAGCACGCAATCGACATCGACCGTCGCCATCAGCCTGCCACCTCCTCCACATACCGGATGCGTTCCGTCCGACCACGCTGGCTGGGATCGGGTTTCGGGATCGCCGAGAGCAGCGAGCGCGTATAGGGGTGCTCTGGATGGTCGCAGATCTGGTCTGCCTCCCCCATCTCGACGATGCGCCCCCGATGCATGACGGCCACCCGGTCGCACATATAGCGGATGACGCCGATGTCGTGGCTGATGAAGATGAAGCTCATCTCCAATTCCCGCACCAGGTCCAGCAGCAGGTCCAGCACCTGAGCACGCAGAGAGACGTCCAACGCCGAGGTCGCCTCGTCCGCCACGATCAGCTCCGGCCGCAAAGCGATCGCCCGGGCGATGCCAATGCGCTGCCGCTGGCCTCCGCTGAAGGCATGGGGGTAGCGCCACATGGCATCGCGCGGCAGGCCGACACGCTCGAGCAGGGAGGCCACACGCTCCTCCAGCTCGAGCTTGGAGAGGCTGAGGTGGTTGCGCAGCGGCTCGGCGATCACCTGAAGCACGGTCATGCGCGGATTGAGGGAGGAGAACGGATCCTGAAAAATCATCCGCATCTTGCTCCAGGCCGGCCTGACCTGGGCGAGAGGCAGCGGAGCAAGATCGATGGCGGCTTCCCCACGGGGGCGGAACACGATCTGTCCCGCGCTCGGCTCCAGAATGCGCAGAATGCAGCGTCCGAGCGTGGTCTTGCCCGAACCACTCTCGCCCACGATGCCGAGGATCTCGCCGCGCTGCAGAGTGAAGGAGACCTCGTCCAGAGCCTTGACCGGCGCCTCCGCCGGCTTGCGGCTCATGAAGCTCCTCCGCGGCTCGAAGCTCATAGATAGGTTAGAGACTTCCAGGATCGCATCGTCCGCCTTGGGCTTGGGAATGAGGGCAGCGCGGTGCGATCGGCTCTCGAGCGCCAAGACCGAGGCCAGAAGGCGCTGCGTGTAAGGCTCCTTCGGCGCGGCGAAGATCTCCGCGACCGGCCCCTGCTCTACCACCTTGCCGTGATACATGACCGCGACGTCGTCGGCGATCTCCGCGACGACGCCCATGTCGTGGGTAATGAACATCAGCGCCATGCCGTATTTCGCTTGCAGGCCGCGCATCAGGTCCAGGATCTCGGCCTGGGTCGTGACATCAAGTGCCGTGGTCGGCTCGTCGGCAATCACCAGACGTGGCTCGCAGACGAGCGCCATGGCCGTCATCGCCCGCTGACGCATGCCGCCGCTGAATTCGAAGGGATAGGCGTCGATGCTGCGCTCCGGCCTCGGGATCTTGACCTGGGCCAGCATCTCGATCGCCCGTTCGCGCGCCTCAGCCCGGCTCATGCGGGTGTGCAGCCTTATGGTCTCGATGATCTGCTGCCCGATCGTATGCACAGGGCTCAGGCTCGACATGGGCTCCTGAAAGATCATGCTGATGTCGCGACCGCGGATCGACCGGATCCGCCGCCCCTTGGGATTCAAGGCTGCGAGATCCAACGGCGCGCCACCCGGCCCCGCATCGTGCAGCAGAACCTGACCCGAGACGATGCGACCCGGCCGCGGCACGATGTTGAGGATCGAACGCGCGGTGACGCTCTTGCCCGATCCGCTCTCGCCGACCACGCACAGCGTCCGACCGCGCTCCAGCGTGAGGTCGATGCCGTCGACGGCCTTCAGCACCGTGCGACCGGTGTCGAACCAGGTGGAGAGGTTCTTGACCTCGACGATTGTATCTCTGGAGGGTGCGTCAGCCATGGTCATTGCCGGTACGGGTCTGCCGCATCGCGCAGGCCGTCGCCCACGAAATTCAGGGACAGCACCGCGATCACCACGGCGATGCCCGGTGCGAACAGCCAAGGCGCGGTGGCAATGGCGCGTATGTTTTGCGCCTCCTGCAGCAGGACACCCCAGCTGACGATGGGCGGCTGCAGGCCGAGCCCCAGGAAGCTGAGCGCCGTCTCGGCCAAGATCATGGTCGGGATGGCGAGGCTCACCTCGGCGATGATGTGGCTGGTGAAAGACGGCGCCATGTGCCGGAAGATGACGCGAGGCTCGCTCGCCCCGTCGAGCCGCGCTGCGGTCACGAAATCCTCCGTCCTGAGCGACAGGAAGCGGCCGCGCACCACGCGAGCGAGATTGGTCCAGCCGATCAACGACAAGATGATGGTGATGGCGAGATAGATCCTGAGCGGCGGCCAGCTGCTCGGCATGGCGGCCGCCAGACCGAGCCACAGCGGTGTCGTCGGCAGCGACAGGATGAACTCGATCACCCGCTGAATGATATTGTCGACTGCCCCGCCCCGATAGCCGGAGATGCCGCCGAGCACGATGCCGAGCAGCAGGCTTAGAGTCACGCCGATGAGACCGATCGACATGGAGATGCGGGTCCCGTAGGCGGTGCGGCTGAACAGGTCTCGCCCCAGCCGGTCGGCGCCCAGGAGATAGAAGGGATCGCCCTTGTTCAACGGCCCGAACAGCTTCGTCTCGAGGGTGAAGAGGCCGCCCCACATGGGATAGGGGTCCGACTTCACGAAGAAGCCGACAGGATATTTCTTGCTCTCGTCGATGACGAAGATGCGGCGCAGTGCGCTCGGCTCGACGGTCACCTTGTAGCCGTAGACATGGGGTCGCCAGATCAGCCCACCCTCGGCGTCGCGATCGAGGAGGTGCAGGGCCTGAGGCGGTGCATAAGTATAGCGCGGGGAGAAGGCATCAGGCGCAAACGGCGCCACGAATTCGCAGAACGCAGCCACCAGGATGATCAGCAACAGCACGACGCTGCTCACCATGGCGAGCTTGTGGCGACGGAACTGCCACCACACCAGGCGCCATTGGGAGGCGGAATCCCGCCGCGACCGGGCGGTGGCGGCGGGCGTGGCGGTGCTATCGGTCATAGCGGATCCGCGGATCGACCCAGGCCAGGAGCAGGTCGGAGAGCAGCGTGCCGACCAGCACTAGGATGCATTGGAACATGATCAAGGCACCGCCGAGATACATGTCCTGGGTCTTCAGCGCCTGGATGAGGATTGGGCCGGATGTCGGCAGGCTCAGCACGCTGGAGACGATAACGTCGCCCGAGACGAGCACCGGAAGGACCCAACCGACGGTGGAGATGAAGGGATTGAGGGCCACCCGGGTCGGATAGCGCAGGATCAGCGTCATCTCCGGCAGCCCCTTGGCGCGGCCGGTCTCCACGTAGGGCTTGCCGAGCTCGTCCAGAAGGTTCGCGCGCATGATCCGGACCAGGGAGGCAATCCCGGCTACGCCCAGGACCACGACGGGAATCCAGAGATGGTGCAGCAGGTCCGCCACCTTGGCCAAGCTCCATGGCGCGTTGATATATTCAGTCGAGAACAGGCCGCCGACGGAATAGCCGAGGAATTTCACCGACATGTACATGACGAAGAGCGCGAGCAGGAAGCTGGGGGTCGCCATCCCGAGAAAGCTCAGAAAGGTCACCACATAGTCGCCGACGCTGTATTGGCGCACCGCCGAGAAGACACCGACCGGGAAAGCAATGAGCCAGACGAAGGCCAGGGTGCAGAAGGCGACCAGCGTGGTCATGCCGAGCCGACCCCAGATGATGTCGGACACGGGGGCGCGATATTCGAACGACCTGCCGAGATCGCCCCGCAACGCGTTGCCGATCCAGGTGAGGTATTGCACCACATAGGGCTGATCGAGCCCGTAGCGGATGCGCAGCGCATCCAGCGTGTCAGAATCGGCGGGCGAGCCGGAGGTGGCCAAATCCGCCGCATAGCTCGTGACGAAATCACCGGGCGGCAGCTGAATAATCGTGAACGCGACGATGCTGACCGCGATGAAAGACGGAATCATCCAAAGAAAGCGACGCAAAATGAAACCAAGCACGAAGTTCTCCGGTTTCTCCGTCGGCCTGCAAAAACCGTCGTCAACCCGGGTGCAAGACCGGCATCGACCACCTTACCCCCGTGACCCCCGGACTTGTTCCGGGGATCCAAGACTGCGGCAGGAAAGCCCCGGGCTCCTGGATGCCCGGGACACGCCCGGGCATGACGAGAAGCTGGGTCGGAGCGATCCTGGCCGTCAATCCCTCTCTCGCGCGAACGCCGAGCAGTCTCACTTTACCGGGTCGAAGTAGTACTGCTCCGTGTTGCTGGCGACCGGGCTCGGATAGGTCCAGGCGAAGGGCCGCGGATAGACATTGTGCAGATTGTTCTTCGTCGCCGAGAACAGCGGCCCCGGGGTGCTGATGCCGATGGCGTAGAACTCGTCCGCCGAGATGTCGAGAAGCTGCTTCATCAGCGCCTTCTGCTTCTCGGGATCGGATGATTTGGTGATCTCGCGGTAGATCTCCATCTGCTTCTTGGCGGCTGCCGGCGGCTCTTCTCCCGCCTTGCCGCCCGAGGCGTACCAATTGCCCCACGGCACGGCGAACAAGGTCTCGTTCCAGAACGGGAAGTAGAAGGTCGGCTCAAAGATCGCGTCACCCATCCCGCCGCTGCCGAGGAAGACCGCGGCATCCTGCTCGTTATTGTCCTTGCGGTCATAGAAGAGCGTGCGGTCGACGGTCTGGACCTTCGCATCGATCCCCACGGCCTGCCAGTACTGGGCTGCCAACTGCGTCGAGTCGAGGAAGTCGCCCAGGGCCGGCATCACCATGATGTTGAAGCTGATCCGCTTGCCATCCGGGCCGAGGCGGAAACCGTTGCTGTCCTTCTTCGGATACGCCTTGTCGAGATGCTCGTTCGCCTTGGCGACGTCGTACTCAGTATACTGCTTCGCGAGCTTCTCGTTGTAATAGGGTGACTCCTTGCGGGGGGCGGCCTGCCACGGCTCGCCCTGGCCAACAAAGGCCGAGTCGATGATCGCTTGCCGATCGATGGCGTAGGACAGCCCGATCCGGAAGTCCTTATTGTTGAAGATCTCCCGCTTGACCGGATCCTTGCTGGTCAGGTTGAGCGAGATGATCGTCGTGTTCATGTCTGCATTCGGACCGTCCACCAAGTGGATCTGTGCCTTGTCGGCGGCATCGGTAAAGACCGCGCGATTGGCATTGTCGTTCACGTGCCGGTCCTGGTAGTCGATCTCGCCATTGACCACCTTGAGCACCAGCGTCTGCTTGTCGGCATTCACGGAAATGCTCATGTCGTCGATGTAAGGCAGCTGGTTCCCCTCGGGATCAACCTTGAAGTAATAAGGATTGCGCTCCAGCGTGACGAGGCTGGCGCCGCCGATATAGGGATCCTTGATGACCCAGGGCTCCATGGTCGGCCGCTGCGGATTCTGCCAGCGTTCATTGGCTTCCGTGTCGACGGCGCATTTCTTGATGAACAGTTCCGTCCAGGTGCCGACGCCGGCCTCCTTCATCAGCGCGTCCAGACCATCCTTGTTGTAGGTGGGCATGAACTGCGAGCAGTAGTGCTTCGCCATCATGACGATCTGCACGCCGTAGACGCCCGCCAGGCGCTGCATGAACATGCCATAGGGTTCTTTGAAGGTGATGGTGAAATTCGCATCGTCGACCTTCGCGAATTTACCCGTCTCGCCGCCGCTTGAAATCCAGTCCACGCCGTTGGGCAGGAGCTCCTTGTTGCCGACGATGTCGTTAATGAAGAAGCCGATATCGTCGCTGGTGAAGGGCTTGCCGTCGGACCATTTCAGGCCCTCGCGCAGCTTGACGGTGAAGGTCTTGCCGTCCTCGCTGGCGGTCACTGCTTCGGCGAGGTTGGGAACAACCTTCCCGCTCCATTCCCGGTCCCAGGCAACGAGCGGCTCGTAGCCGGCGATGCGGAACAGCCAGTTGCGGTCGGAGCCGCCGACGAGGCCGGAGCGCCAAGTGCCGCCATATTTGCCGACCTTCTCGACCGGCTCGATCACCCGCGGCGTCTTCGGCAGGCGCTCAGCGACCGGCGGCAGCGTGCCCGCGGTGACCTGAGCATCCAGCATGGGCGCCTGTTTGTAATCGGCGGCCCAGGCGGATGACGCTGCAAGCATGCCGGCAAACGCGACAAGAAGGCTTCGCTTTGCAATGGAACGGCTTGTGGACCGCACCAAATTTACCGGGTTCAATTGAAGAGAAGTACTAAGCTGGCCCATGACAACCCCCACCATTCGGTTGTTAATTGACGGAACTCAATCCCCTGCCTTTTTGGGCGCCGTTGAAGGGAAGGCTTGCATGCGACGAGGGAACTGTCAATAATTCATCAACTTGTCAGTCAGGTTGAGCCGGTCCGGCCCCTTGAGGAAATAATCCGAGGCCAGAATAGCTCGTCGTTGCCTTGCATTTGGGTCAGAGAACGCTTGGAAGACCTTGGCTTGGTCCGGAAGGCGCGGGGCGACCCACTGCCATTGGGATGTAAGACAAGTTCGGCATGAAAGAATGAGAAGCAGGCCATCGATGATTGATCTTAGCGAAATTGAAGCCAGCCAAGTTGATGCCCGCACAAAAGGCATGCCGGGAGAAATCGCGTCCCTCCCGCTGTCAGCCATCGGGGCCCAGGGCTGGAACGTGCTGCGTGAAGACCTGCCGCTGCCCCTTGCAGTGATGCGGGAGAGCGCAATCCGCCACAATGGCGATTGGATGCGCCAGTTTCTGAAAGCGACCGGCGCCGAGATCGCGCCTCACGGCAAGACCACCATGAGTCCGCAGCTCTTTGCCCGCCAAATCGAGGATGGTGCCTGGGCGATCACCATCGGCTCCGTGGAGCAGCTCCAGGTGGCGCGCCGCTACGGCTTTCCGCGCATGCTGCTCGCCAACCAGGCCGTCGGCGCCCAGAACCAACGCTACGTGGTCAACGAGTTGAAGCGGGATCCGGAGTTCGATTTTTACTGCTTCGTCGATTCAGTCGATCTCGTGCACCAATTGTCGTCTGCGGTTCAGGAGGCAGGACTCGAGCGCCCCCTGCAGGTGATTCTGGAGGGCGGCTTCGTCGGCGGCCGCACCGGCTGCCGCACTTACGAAGAGGGCATGGACGTCGCGCGTGCCGTGAAGGCGGCCGCCCCGCATTTGTCGCTCCGTGGCGTCGGCGGCTATGAAGGCTTGTTGCGCGTGCCGTCGGCGGAGGAGTCGACCAAGCGTGTGGAGACCTTCCTGAACGGCCTGATCGAAATGGCGCTCGGCTGCGACCGCGAAGGCCTGTTCGGCGCGGGCGATGTTCTGCTGACCGCAGGCGGCACCGTCTTCTACGATCTGGTGACGGCGCGCTTCAAGGAGGCGCCCCTGTCGCGGGATTTCAAGATCGTGACCCGCTGCGGCTGTTATCTGACCCATGACAGCGGCGAATATGTGAAGCGCTTCGAGCAGATCCGCGAGCGCTCGCCGTGGGTGGACAGGTTCGGCCCCGGCCCGCAGGCCGCTCTGGAGGTCTGGGCCTATGTGCAGTCACGGCCCGAAAAGACCAAGGCGATCTTGACTGTCGGGCGTCGCGACATCTCCTTTGATTCCGCGATGCCGACGCCGTTGAAATGGCTACGCCCCTCCCCCGGCGCGACCGTGGCCGACCTGCAGCCCATCGGACCAGACCATGTGGTCACCGGGCTCAACGACCAGCATTGCCATCTGGCCATCCCCGAGGACAGTCCGCTCCGCGTCGGGGACATGGTCGCCTTCGGCATCTCTCATCCCTGCACGACCTTCGACAAATGGCAGGTGATCTGCATGGTCGACGACGCCTACAACGTCACTTCCGCCATCCGCACCTTCTTCTGATCATATCGGACGCCATCCCATGAGCACCGGACCTCTTTCCGCCGAAACACGCGCGCTGCTGTCGAAGATCAGCACCGCGACGCTGACCTCGCAGCTGATGCAGCGCGGCTTGCGCAACACGTTCATGCAGAACGTGCACCGCCTGACGACCGGCGGACCTTCCATGGTCGGCGAGGCCTTCACCTTGCGTTACATCCCGGCCCGCGAGGACATCGACGTCTCGGCCGTCTTCGAGGACTGGGAACATCCTCAGCGCAAGGCCGTGGAGACCGTGCCACCAGGGCATGTGATGGTCATAGACTGCCGCCGCGACACCAGAGCGGCAGGCGCCGGCAGCATCCTCATCACACGGATGATGGTGCGCGGCGCCGCCGGGGTGGTGACCGATGGAGGATTGCGCGATTCCCCGACCATCGAAGCCCTCGACTTTCCCGTCTATTACGGCGGCCGATCCGCCCCGACCAACCTCACTCGCCACCATGCCGTCGACATCAACGTGCCTGTCGGCTGCGGCGACGTGCCCGTCTATCCTGGCGACATCATCGTGGGCGACAGGGAAGGTGTCGTCGTCATCCCGCGCCACCTCGCGGATGAAATCGCCGTGCAGGGCACCGAGCAGACGCTGATGGAGGATTTCGTCACCGAGCGGGTTCTCGCCGGTCAGTCGATCCTGGGCCTGTATCCCGCCAATGCCGAAACCATCGCCGCCTTCGAGGCCTGGAAAGCCGGAAAATAAACCTCTAGCGCGGGGAAAACACCCGGCGCGCAGGCGTCCGCTCGCAATAACACACCCGCAGGAACCGTTCCTGCACCTCCACGTTACGCCCAAAAAAAGGAGCGTAGCAATGTGGCAGTCGCCATGGACAGGATGGGGCATGGTTCTGGGCTTTGCGCTGGGCGGCTTCTTCGACGGCATCCTGCTGCATCAGATCCTGCAATGGCATCACCTGCTCAGCCTCGTCCCCGGACTGACCGACCTTCGGATGCAAGTTCTCTGGGATGGTTATTTCCACGCGCTCATGTATCTGATCGCCGCAATCGGCCTTTGGGGATTGTGGAAGGCGCATAGCCGCGCCGGGGACGCTTGGGACCGACGCGCTTGGGGCCGACAGCTCGGCGGTGCGCTCCTGATCGGCTTCGGCCTGTGGCACGTCGTCGACGGCATCCTCTCCCACTGGGTTCTGGGTATCCACCGTATCAAGCTCGACAGCCCGAACCCTCTGGTGTGGGACCTCATCTGGCTCTTCGTCTTCGGCGTGGCGCCGGCACTCCTCGGGTGGCTGTTGGTCCGCGGCGGCGGACGGCCGGGGAGGATCTCTGGCGCAACTCTCGCGTTGCTGCTGCTGACCGGCACCACCCTTGGCCTCGGCGTCTGGTCACTTCGGCCGCCGCCAGATCAGCCCTTCACGACGGTCGTCTTTCGCCCCGGCATGGACCCGCAGCAGGTATTTGAGACCCTTGCGTTGTTGGACGCGCGATTGGTCTGGTCGGATCCCACCCTGGGAGTGGTGGTGGTCGATATGCCCCCTGCCCGGAAATGGGCCTTCTACAGCAGGGGCGCCTTGTTGGTGAGCGGGTCGGGTGTCCCCGCCGGCTGCTTCGACTGGGCCAGAATATAGGGTCGGTCCGAAAGGATTGCTGCCTCGGGCGCGGCCCTCACAGCACCGCATCCCCCAGCTTCGGGTAGGTCTCCTGGCCCCAGATCTGCCGCTCGCGGATGATCGCTTTCGGACGCTCCGGATTAGCACTTTCGAATTCTCGCGCGATGCGATGGCCATCGAAGATGGCGTCCGCCAGAACCCGCGGCGCCAGGCAGTCGCCAGACCGAACTACGGTCGTCAGTCCCGCCTCGGCCCAGCGCGGCTTCAGTGCCACCAGTTCATCATAGAGGCCGCGCTTGGACTCGCGCGCCGTGCACAGGACGACGCTGTCGCAGCTGAGGATCTCCACGGCATCTCCGAGCCGGCGGGGATAGACGCCCTTCTCCGGCTTCGTCGTCCGGCGGAACCCATCCCGGTAGCGATCATAGAGCACCACATCGACGCTGTTGGCGTGCTCGACCCGCTCCACCCAATGGCCCGTCCGCTCATGGATGCCTTTCTCACGCATCATGCGCCGCAGATTATAGCCCTCCAGCGTCAGCTCGGTCATCGGCGCGACCGTTTCCAGATGCGTGACAAAGGTGACCTCCTTGCCCTGGTCGCGCAGCATCTCCGCGATGCTGATGGCCATGAAATAGCCGTCCGAATCCAGCACCACCACGCGGTCGCCGATGGGCTTGCCTGCGAAGAACTGCTCCGGCGTCACGAAGCAGTCGAGTCCGGCATCGATGCCGGGCACCGCGTCGGGGCCGGTCGCACCCAGGCCGTTGCCGACCCATTCCGCACCATTTGCCAGCACCACGCGTGCGGCTCCGAAATTCAGGATATCCTCGGCGGTCACCAGACCGGTGCCGCGCATGATCGTGACATTCGGCATCCGCGAGATCTGCCCCTCGCGGTAGTCGATCACCCGTCCCCATTCCGACAGGCCGGGCAGAGTGATCACGTCGCGCAAATGCCCGCCCAGATGCTCGGAGGCCTCCACCAGATGCACGTCATAACCGCGCCTGCCGAGCACGCGGGCGCATTCGAGGCCCGAGGGACCCGCCCCCACGATGAGCACCGTCTCCGCGCTCGGCGCGGGCTCGAAACGCTCCGGATGCCAGCCGCGGCGATACTCTTCCAGCGCCGTCGGGTTCTGGGTGCAGATGATCATGTTGTTGAGGTTGAACCGCGACACACAGGCATTGCAGCCGATACATTCGCAGATGTCCTCGGTGCGCCCCTCATCGATCTTCCGCGGCAGCCAGGGATCTGCAATCGAGGGTCGGGCTGCCCCGATGATGTCGAGCTGCCCCGAGCGGATCACCCGCACCATCTCGTCGGGTTCGGTGAAGCGGCCCACGCCGACCACCGGCACCCTCGCAATGCGCTTTACCTCCGCGTTCCACGGCGCCTGGTGATTCGACTTGTAGAAGCGCGAGGGGCCGGAATCCTCCCCCCACATGTCCTCCCCGGAGCCGCCGATGATGATGTCCCACATGTCCACCAGGCCAAGCTTGGTGATGTAGTCGACAAAGGCCAGTCCCTCATCATGGAGCTCGAGCCCCCAGGGGCCGGCGAGATCGTCGATCGAGATCCGGGTCGCGACGGCGCAATCGTCGCCCGCCACCTTCTTCAACCTCTCAAGCGCCTCGACCCAGAACCGCGCCCGATTTTCGAACGAGCCGCCATAGCCATCGGTGCGCCGATTGAAATGCCGCGACAGCGCATGCACCGGGAACACGCCGGCAGCGCCGTGAATATAGAGGATGTCGAAGCCCGCATCCCGCGCCCGCCGAGCAGCATCCTCATACATCTGCATGACGCGGGCGATGTCCTCTTCCGTCGCCGGGTAAGTGTAGGTCTTCGGCACGCCCCCGGAGGGAAAGCGATCGATGGCGGGCGCCACATATCGGCTCCAGAGATTGTCCTTCACCCCGCCAGAGCCGAGCTCCACCCCGGCCAACGCTCCCCATTTGTGTACTTCATCCGTCATGTGGCGGTGATTGATGACATCGCCCTCGTCCCACAGGGTGGTGTTGGTGGAGAGGGTTTGGTTCACCTCCGGATGGATCGAGCAGGACTCGGTACAGATACCGCCCCAGCCGCCCTCGGCCTTCACGGCTCGATGTCCGGCATTGGACCCTGGGCGCGGATGGCCGGAGCCGGTGCATTGGGGAACCTGGTAGAAGCGGTTCTTCATCACTTTCGGCCCGATCCGGATCGGCTCGAACAGGATGTCGTAACGGGGGTCGCGTGCGGTCGTGCGGGCGGGCGCCTCATTCAGGGTCATCGTCGTCATGGTTTCAGCTCCACGATGGCTTCGACCTCCACGCCCACGCCGCGTGGCAGAGTGGCGACGCCGATGGCGCTGCGGGTGTGACGTCCGGCCTCGCCGAAGACCTCCATAAACAGGTCGGAGGCGCCATTGCCGACAGCGGAGGTGTCGGTGAAGGCCGGCGTGGAATTGACGAAGACCGTCAGTTTGATGATGCGGCTGACCCGATCCAGGTTGCCATCGCAGGCGGCATGGAGCTGCGCCAGGAGATTGAGCGCGCAGGATCGCGCCGCCGCATAGCCCTCCTCGATCGACAGGTTTTCCCCGAGCCGACCTTTATGGAGGATCTCGTCGCCGCGGCGCGGGATTTGCCCCGACATGAACACGAGCCTGCCGGTGATCGTGTAGGGGATATAGAAATTCGCACCCGGGCTGGCCGGCGGCGGCAGTTCCTTGCCGAGAGCGTCGAAACGATCCTGAAAACTCTCGGCCATGTTGGAAACTCCGGTAAGGGGGGAGCATGCCGCGCCTCCGGGGGCGGAGGCCGTGTCGCTGTCCCCGTTCGATGATGAGATGGGCATCCGTCCCTTGGGAGAGGATGGACAAATGTAAACTTATCAGACAGGTTTGTGCAAGCGGTGTCGAAGCTGCTTGCAGCTTCAGCCGCTTTGCCGCAAAGAACCCCGAGAATGGGCGTCGGACAGCTCACTAGGCATGGAACGACAGGGGATCGGGTTGGCGCGCAAGGCGAGCGAGAGCAAGGTCGCTGTGAAGAGCGAGTGGCAGGCCCAATCGCCGAGCCGGCCGTCGCGGCTCGCGGACCAGCTCTACGGGCAGATCCTCGACCGTATCGTTTCCGGTGCCATGCCGGAGGGGGAGAAGCTGCCCTCAGAGAGCCAGCTTTGCGAACTTTTCGGCGTTTCCAGGCCGGTGGTGCGCGAAGCGCTGTCGAGACTGCAGGCCGACCATCTCGTGATCTCCCGACACGGGTCCGGCACCTTCGTGCAACGACGTCCCAACCAGGCCTTCGCCCTTCTGACGCCCATCGAAGACGTCGCAGACCTGATGCGCTGCATGGAGTTCCGCATCGGTCTCGAGGGTGAAGCGGCCTATCTCGCTGCTTCACGGCGCAGCGAGGCCGACCTGGAGCGCATGAAGCGTGCCTTCGACGGGCTGGAGCAGGTCATTGCCAGCGGTGATGTCGGCAGCGAAGCCGACCGTGAGTTTCACGTGGCCATCGCGGCGGCCGCCCAAAACCGGCTGTTCGTGCAAACCATGGAAGTTCTGGCGGACCATACCCTCAGGGGCATGGAGCTCGCCCGCAAACTCTCTTTGCGACAAAGCGCGCGGCGCCTGCAGTTGGTGCAGCAAGAACATATCCGCATCCTCAACGCCATCGAGATGGAAGAGCCCGACGAAGCGCGCGAGGCCATGCGCAGCCACATCGACAATGCCCGGCTGCGGGTGCTGACAGACAGCACCGAACCCTAAGCGACCGCCTCGGCTTCCATTGCTCCATTCAGGCGCAGGAGATCGCGCGCCGCGGGTTCGACCAGGGAGCGCTCGCTCGCATCCAACGGAGACAGGAGCGGCAGGATCGGCCCCATGTCAGCCACGCCGGAGAGGCTCACGCCATCATGCAGCACGCGAATGGGATTGATGGAATCACGCAGCCTCTCGAACGGCAGGAAGGCCTCACGCAAGCGCTCCGCCTTGCCGAAGTCTCCGGCCTTCAGGGCATCGAGAATGGCTGTCGATGATTTGGGAGCGATCGACACTGAGCCGGATGTGAAGGCGCGCAAGCCAAATTGACGCCAATGGACAAGCGCCGGACCTTCCCCCATACCGCTGATGATACGGCTCGAGTCGACCATGCTCATCAGTCGTTCGAGATAGGCATCCTGCCGCGGATCCTCGCGAACGATCGCGTATTTGACGGCCGTCACGACGCCGGCGGCGAAGAGCGAGGCCACGGCCTCCGGCGTCAAGTAATTTTCAGCGCGGAGATAAACGATGACAGGCCGCCCGAGCCTTTCCGCCACGCGGGCAATGCCGTCTGCAACGCCTGCAACCGTGAAAATCCCGCTGGCCGGAAGCACCATCGGCGTCGGGCAGGGGCTGGACCGCAGGATGTCAGCCTGATCCATCATCTTGCCGAAATCCGGACCGATGGCCGGAATGATCCAGGTGCTGCCGGCGGCCGCCTTCAGTAGCATATCGAGGATCTTGCCGTACTCGCCGATCGAGACATTATAGAAATTGGCGTTGCCGCCATACATCAGGGTCGAGACACCTCCCTCCTCGAGGTGGCGGATGAGGGCTGTGTTGGCGGAATGGTTGAGGCTCAGGTCTTGGTGGCGGGCGAGCGGGGGAACCGCTATCACCGATTTCGTCAGTTCCCCGTGCATCAGCGCGTTTCCTATCAGCCAGAGCAATCGAAGCAGCACCGATCGACTCTCGGCGCCAAGAGCGTCAGCATAGGGGCAACGGGCAGGTCTCGTCAAGAAAGCTGTAAACTTGTCTTACATCTCGTCAGCCGGTGGGATGCAGGCTCAGGGCAGTCTTTCCCATGAGCTTTTCCCGTTCGTCAGCCCCAAGGCCGGGGAAGTTTTTCCCCCATTCCACAAGGTCACCATAGCCGCAGACCGTCGCGGCACCCGGATAATCCGAGCCAAACATCGTCCGCTCAGCCCCGAACCGCGCGAGAACGGCCTGGTAGAACGGCACGATATCAGGGAAAGGATAGGGTGTGCGTGCATCCTCCGCAGTGCACAAAAGCTTGAAATTCACGTTGGGACAGCTTGCCAGGACATCGAGGTAGGCCGCCGCATCGTGCCTGACATGAATGTCGGCGCCGAGATAGTCGACGATGAAGGCAACCGTCGGATGGCGAGTGGCGAGTTGGGCGACGACCGGCGCCTGTTCGATGTCCATATGGAAAGAGACCGGCAGGCGGAGCTCCATCAGCGCCTGGAACAGGGGCCGGCGATCGGCCTCGGCCAGCCAGGAAAGGTCACCCTGCCGGATCGTGTTGAGACGCAGACCAGAACATCCTGCGGGTCTGCACCATTGCAGAAGATCCGCTTGCGGCGTCGGCGAGCGGGGATCGACGAGGCAATGGCCGATGAAACGATCCGGCCACCGGGCCAAACAGCCCATCAGATAGCGGTTGTCATATCCATAGACGCTCGGTTGCACCAGGATGACCTTGTCGACTCCGGCCGCGTCCATCTCCCCGATGAGCGTCTCCACCGGTGCCGGCCGTTGCGGTGGGGGAACATGGGCGAGCAGGGGCGCGAAGGGATAGGTTTCCTCATCATCCGACCAGACATGGGCATGGGCATCAACGATCATGCGGGTTCCTCGACAATGATTCTTGAGGTGGCGGGCCGGACCGTGGCGATCGCTCAGTGGGTTGGTTCAGCCAGACCAAATGTTAGCAGCGGTCCCGCGCTTCGCCTATGCGAGGATGATCGAGATATGAGTCAAATCGAGCAGTTCACGTCCGCTGATGTTCGCTGCGCTGCATCTCGTCGAGGCGCAATGCGAGGCCCAATGCAAACCGAGTCTCCGCGTCCTTCAAGTCGATGCCAAAGACCTTGCCAATCCTTCTGATGCGGTATCTGAGCGTGGAGACGTGAATGCCGAGCACCTCGGCAGAGCGCCGGAAGCCACAATTCTGTTCGATGAACACAGCCGATGTTTTCAAAAACTCCGTCTCATGCTGCCTGTCATAGGTCTTGATGCCTCCCACGGTCTGGCCAATGAATGCCGGAATTGCGTCATCATCCAGGGCGGAGATGAGCAGGGCATAGGGGCCAAAGTCCTTCTCGTTCACAAGACCATGACGGCCGAACATGCGCGCCAGCGTCAATGTCCTGACGCATGAGCGATATGCCTCGGCGAACAGCGAAACGCTTGTCAGAGGCGGGAACTCTACAATTCCCGGGCGATGCCCCGTCTCCCGCTTCAAGGTCGTCTCAACGGCGGCAAGCATGATCTTCCGCAGTCGCTCGTTCCCGATGTAATCATCAGCGGGAAAGCCGATGACGATCTGGCCACCGACCGCTCCGAGAATCGTGCTCGGCAAAAGGCGCTTCAGCTCTCGCTCGAGCGCCCTGTACGGACCCAAATCGACCATTTTCGTGCTTTCGGGTACGGTCGGGTCGACGAGCAACAACTGGGTATCCGCACGAAAGCTCCAGCCAAGCTGAGCAGCACGGGCACGAAACGCTGGTTCGTCCGTCACACGTCCATCGATTGCTCGCTCCAGCAGATCGCTCACCTGCGCGAACAGCTGCCGGTGGGCGACGTGGCTGCGGATCAACAGGGTGCTGAGAGCAAATTTCGCGTTCTGGGCCACCAGAATGTCGAGGTCGCTCAATCCGGGGCCCGAGGGGAAGATCACCAGGCCCCCCACTGTCTCGTCATCAATGCGGATCGGCTCCACGTGAACTTTCCCCAAAACCACGCCTTCGATGGTCATCGAATATGTGGTTCGAAAGTCCGAGGGCATGGTGGTGCGAACCAGATTACGCAACACCGGAGCACCCTCACCCTGGATGAGGTCTCCCCATTGGCGCTCGGCCAGGGCGACGCCATCGGGAGCGCGGCTGGCATATATGCGGTCGGTGGTAAAGTCCACGACGCTCAGAGGGTGGAGCAAGGTCGCCTCGATCAGCGAGGCAATCACGTCCATTCGCCCGCCTTCAAGGACGCGCTCGAACAGGGTGGAGCTCAGATCGAGCACACCCTTCAGGCGGGCGCTATATGCCCGCTCGGCCGCCACAAGCTTGGCCTTGTTGACGGCGATCGCAGCCAGATGAGAGATCGTCGACAGAAAGTCCAGTTCCTCCTTTCCGACTTCGATCTTCTCCTTGGAGTGGACCGCAAGCACCAGATCGCGGCCGTCGGCATCGGACACGTTGAGCGAGACAACAACGACCGTATGGTAATCCCTGGCGATGGCATCTCCGCGATAGCCCGGGTACTCGGTCGTCGTCTGGGCATCGGGAATGATGATCGGCTGGCGGCGTTCGACGGCGAGCCGGGATGGGCTCGTATCGAGCGACCAGCGCGTCGGCAACGGCGGAGAGATCGCTCCTGGTGGCGTGTAACGCGTGACGAGTTCCGAATAGCCATTGGCACGGTTGAGAGCCATGATGCCACTCGTCCACCAGCTTGCGTGGTGGCATGTTGAAAAGACGATCTGGTCGAGGATTGCAGAGAGATCGCTGCTCGCGTTTACCGCGCCGGCAATTTCACGGACCTGCTCGAGACGGCGAGCGACTGACGTCGACTTCTCCACCTCTGTCGGCCGTTTCATCTGTTCTCCTAGGTTCTCGCGTCCTATTCGCGAAGATCCCACGCAGAAACCCGCAGGGGGCGTCAAATTCGGAGCGGGCCCCCGGACCTGTAAATCGGGCACGCACAAAGCCATGAATCATGTCCTGCGCGCGCCTGAAAACCAAGGGGTTCCCTGCCGCACGAAGCCGCTCCGCGTATTGGACACTATCGTCAGCCAAACAATCGATCTGCGCCTCATGTATATGGGCTGGCGGGAGATGTGAGAAATCCGTTGCCTTCAGGGGGGCGGCATAGGGATCGCGCGTCGGCCGCCGGTCACCCAGATAAAGGGACCAGGCGCGGTCTATAGACGCCGTCGTAACCGGCGCATCCGCATAGGTCCGGTAGGAGGCGGCCGTCAATTCATCCGTAAGGCAGGGGTAGATGAGGACCTGGGCGGCAATAGGCGGCCCCTTACGATCGCGGGCCATCAGACAACATGCGGCTGCCATATTGCCGCCGGCGCTATCGCCCCAGACTGCAATGTTCCGCGCATCGATTTCCAGTTCGCGACCGTGAGCGGCGATGTAGGAAATGGCCGCATAGCAATCCTCGACGCCCGCAGGAAAGGGGTGCTCGGGCGCCAGGCGGTAATCGACACTGACGACGACGCATCCCACGTGGTCCGCAATCCCCCAGGAGATGGGGTCGCCGCTCTCCAAGCTCCCCTTGATGAAGGCGCCGCCATGAAGATAAACCACGCAAGGCGATTGTGCAGTCACCGCCTCTGGACGATAGATCCTGACAGGAATATTGCGCGGCCCGTCAGCCACGTCGCATGGGAATTCGGTATCCAAGACCGTCATGCCGGCCGGATACTCTCGCTGAAGCGCGTTCGCGTAATTGTTCCAGCCAGCGCGCTGGGCTCCCGCATCGCTGAGCTTTGCAAAGGTTTCCTTCGCTGCCAGCAGTTCCCGCATATCCGGATGAATGGGCCAAGGGAAGGTCACGCAAAGAACCTCATCTGTGTCTGCTCCCTCTCTCACGCGTGAGAGAGGGAGGGATGTTTGGACTTTATTTGGTTGCGTTCGCCACCCAGGTGTCAAAATCCTGCTGGTGAGCGGCAATCCACGCCTCTGCCACCTGCTTGATGTGGCGATCGGCTTTGCTCTGCTTGATTTCACCCTCCCACTCAGTCCAAGTGCTCAAGGGGAAGCGGACCTGCTCCAGGAACTTGGTGACGGCAGGATTTTCGGCAAGAAACGCGCGGTTTCCGATGGAGACGTAGTTCCACGCGCCGATCGTCATACGGCAGGGATTCTGCCCGCCGGCACAGCCAACCACATCCTTCACCAGGGCCGATCCAGGGCTGGCGACGCCTGTGGGAAGCGCCTCGAAGGGGGTCGGCAGCCACACGACATCACGGCCGGGTTGCAGCGTGTTGACGACCCATGACGGGCTCCAGGTGTAGAACAGCACCGGCTCGCCCCGCGCCGAGCGCGCGAAGGTCTCCGCCATCAGGATCTCGTACTTTCCCCGGACAGAGCGTACCGTATCAGCCAGCCCGTATTCCTTGAGCTGGTACTCGACGACGTCCCCGCAGCTCCAGCCCGGGTCGCAATTGTTGAGGTTGGCCTTGCCGTCACCGTCGGTGTCAAAAAGTGCTGCCAGCTTCGGATCCTTGAGCTGCTGGACGCCAGTGATGTTGTTCGCCTCAGCCGTCTTCTTATCAATGAGGTAGCCGTTGATGCCGCCCCCAATGATCGAACCGTCGCCGATCAAGGCCAGCTTGTCCTTCACCTTCTCGTAAGGCACCTGATTCTGGGGCCAGTTGATACTGGTGATGAGGTCCATATCCCCCTGAGACGCCGCCGCATAGAAAGCGGGAGCCGCCAAGGTCGTCATTTTGACTTTGTAGCCGAGCTTCTCGAGCGCTGCGATGACCACCTCGTCCTGGATGTAGCTTGCACCCAGCGAATTGGACCGCGCGTAGCGTATGGTTTTCCCCTCGCCCGGTTGCGAGGTATCGGCATGCGCCCCGATCGATGTGACGAGCATCGCTGTGGCCGCCGCGAGACCAACAGCGACATTTCTGAAGATTGCCTTCATATCCCTCATTCTCCCCATTTTGGATTGTAAAAACTTAGAATTCGGCCGCCATTTCAAGCGGCCTGTTTGGACTGGCTGGTGAGCTCCAACTCCCCCGGGACAGGATCCCGGCCCGGGCGGACGAGATTGGATACGGCCGCCATGATCCCACCCTGTTTTCCGGGCGGCTTCGCCAATGCCTGGGTGATGCGATCGAGCATGATCGCCAGGAGCACGATCGAGATGCCGCCGACGCCGGCGCGGCCAACGTCAAGGCGGCCAAGGCCTTCGAGAACCACCAATCCCAAGCCTTCGGCGCCGATCATCGCAATGATCACTGACATCACCATGGCGATCAGCACGGTCTGGTTCAGGCCACCGAGAATAGTAGGCAGGGCAAGCGGCAGTTGTACCTCCCAGAGAAGCTGCCGTTCGGTCGCACCAAATGCGCGGCCAGCCTCCACCATCTCCTCATTCACCATCCGAATTCCAAGATTGGTGAAGCGTATGAGCGGCGGAATGGCGGCGACGATAACGGCGACCTCTCCCGGCACGGTGCCGACACCGAAGAGCATTACCACCGGCACCAAGTACACGAAGCTGGGCGTGGTCTGCATCACGTCGAGGATTGGCCTGACGATCCGCCAGACGCTGTCGCTCCGAGCACAGAAGATCCCGACGGGAACCCCCACCGTGACGCAGAGCACAATCGCCGTGGTAATCAGGGCCAAGGTCGTCATCGCTTCGGGCCAGACACCGATAAAGGCGATGAAGACCAGGGATACGAGGCTGAACAAGGCGACGCCTCTCGAGGCCAGCAACCAGGCGAGCAAAGAGAACAGCAGAATGAAAATCGGGAACGGTACCCCTTGGAAGCTTTGCTCAATGAACGAGAGAAGGGTTTCGATCGGCCACTTTATCGCCTGGAAGATCGGCCGCAGATAGAGCGCAGTCCACTCGACAGAGTTCTGAATCCATTCGTCGACGGGCAATACGTATAGGTCATCAACATCGAACATGAGGGGTTCAGCCTGCGGTGGGAGAGTTGCTGGATGACTGTGGAGTGCCGATCCGACCGAGCACCTGCAATGGATCGACGCTGCCTATCAAAGCGCCATTGTCATCCACAACGGCCAGGGGAAGGTTCGATCCAAACCTCCCAGCGATTTCCACAAGCTTATCGGTACCGCGGACGAGGCCAAAGTCAGTGGACATCGACGAGGTGAGGTTTCCCGCTGCGACCCCCATCGGTACAACTCCCAAGACCCGACGGTCCTTATCGACCACGAAGCGAGGCGCGGACGGGTCGGCCGTTGCAAGGTCGGCATCGCTTTGCAGACCGGCGGCGGGCTTCATGACAGAGTGGGCATCGAACAAGCGCGAACGATCAACGTCGCGCGCAAATGCCGAGACATAATCCGACCGCGGATCGAGTACGATCTCCTGCGGGGAGCCCTCGCGAACGACCTTCCCGTCCTGCATGATCGCGATGCGCGTCCCGAGCTTCAGCGCTTCCTGAAAATCATGAGTGATGAACAGGATCGTCTTGTGCAACATGCGCTGCAGTCGCAAGAGTTCGTCCTGCATTTCGCTGCGGATCAGCGGATCAAGAGCGCTGAATGCCTCATCCATGATCAGGATGTCGGCGTCGGTCGCCAATGCTCGGGCCAGCCCCACCCGCTGCCTCATTCCGCCACTGAGCGCCTCGGGACGATGGTGCGCCCAACTGGCGAGCCCTACGACGGCCAGCACCTCTTCAGCCTTCTTGCGCCGCGGCTTTGCCCCCATCCCGCGAAGCTTCAGACCGAACTCGACATTCTCCACCACCGATTTGTTGGGCAGCAACGCAAAATGTTGGAAGACCATGGAAATGCGCGAGCGACGGGTTTCCCGTAGTCGGTCCTCACGCATTGTGAGCACGTCCTCCCCGTCGATCAGAATCTCCCCGGAACTTGGCTCGATCAGGCGATTGACGCAGCGGGCAAGGGTCGATTTTCCGGAGCCAGACAGACCCATGATCATGTAAATCGCGCCAGCAGGAACCGACAGCGAAACATCCTGAAGCGCTACGACGTGGTCGAGCTTCTCATGAATGGTGTCCTTCGTCTCACCCTCTTTGAGCATCTGCATGGCGCGGCCAGGGTCTGTACCGAAGACCTTATAAACCTTGCGGATATCAATTCTGCTTTCGGTCATGAGCGCTGCGATACCCTCGTCTTCAAGCGAAAACCGGTGACGGCTTCTTTGTCGGCTCGGGGCGCCTGGAGAATTCGGGCATTACCTCCCGGACCATGAGCTCGATCGTCTTTTTCTGCATCTCGAACGGGGTGTTGAAGCAGACCCCCAGCACCATTTCATCAACGCCCGCAGCTTCGTAAGCATGAAGCTTCTCCACGATCTCGTCGGGAGTGCCGAACAGCATCGCCTCTCTGACAACTTCTGGATCGTAGTTGCCGCGATTGACGACAGTGTCATACGACACCTTTTCCGGGAAACCGTTGTCCACCGTTCCTATATTGTGGAACAGGTTCTCGAAACTGCGTCCATAATCGATCGAGAGCTTTACCGGAACCTCCCAGTCAGCGGGATTTTCATACACACATGCGCGGCGCATCATCAGAAATTTCGGCTTCGACACTTGTGGGTTATCGGCCACGGCTTTCTTGAACTTGTTGCTGAGATTGGTGACCTCGGCCATGGGAGAGGACAGAGGCGTCGCCATGATATTCGCACCGACCTTCACAGCCCAATCATAGGTGTTCGGATCGCGCGCAGCCACCCAGATCGGCGGGTGGGGCTGCTGCAGCGGTCTCGGCACCGATGTCGACTTCGGAAAGCGCCAAATATCGCCGTCGTGTTCGTAGTTTCCGTGCCAAAGTTCCTTTACCGCCGGTACCATCTCGCGCATGTGGGCGCCGCCCTGTTCCTGAGGGAGCCCCCCGGCCAGACGGTCGAACTCGTATTGGAATGCGCCTCTCGCAATTCCGAGTTCGAGACGGCCGTTGGTGAGGTGATCGCATAAGGCAGCCTCCCCAGCGAGACGGAGAGGATTCCAATAGGGAGCGACAATGGTCGCCGTGCCGAGGCGCACGCGTTCGGTATGATCGCCCCACCATGTCAGGACCGAAAACGGGTTCGGGGCGATCATGAATTCAATAGCATGATGCTCCGGGGTCCAGAGGGTCTGAAAGCCCCCTTCATCCGCCATCCTGACGAGCGCGAGGAGGTTGTTCTTCACGACCGTCATGTCCTTGTCAGGACTGAAGCGCTCCATGTGCAGGGAGAGAGAGAATTTCATGTTGCAGTCGGCACCTTCAGCTAACGACGAGGCCTTATCCACATCTTGATCATGCATTGCCGATCAGCGGCCAAGAGTAGCCGGAGATGAGCGCTGTGCCTTCATACGTTTGGTAGCACGAACCCTGCAAGCTCTCGTCTCATACGTAGGACCCGCAGGTCCCGCCCCGGCCGACAGATTTCGCAAGCGAAGCCCAAAGGAATGGCTTCAAGGAAGATGCTTCTTCATTGCAGCAGGGTCAGATACGGCGGCAAGGACACGTCGGACGACTTGCGCTTGAACTCCAAGCGCTTCAGCCATCGTGAGACGGCCGCCTCAAGATGCTCATGAAGAACATTTGCCGCCTGGGTGCCTTTGCGTTCGAGCAGGAGTTCGACGATGCGAAGATGTTCATGCAAGGCGTCTTCAATCAGTCCGGTGGGGATGCCCAGGACCGGGTCGTGCAGATGGCGCGTCGGCGCAAAGAGGAGATGCGTGGGTCGAAGCGCTCGCAGGATCTCCTTGTTCGGTGCGTATCCCAGGATCCCGATGTGCAGATCCGTTTCCGCCCGATCAAAGTCACTGCTTTCCAAGGGATGCTTGGCAAGCGTCGCCAAGATGTGGTCCCGCGCCCGGATGAGATATTCGGGGTCAACATGAGGCGCTGCATCGCGAAGGGCATGAGGTTCGAGCAGCTTCCGCATTGCGAACAGGTGATGGACACGCTCCGGCGTGATCCTTTCGGACACCCAGTGACCGCCCCTCTCCTTGGAGATCAAACCCGTCCCGTGCATATGCGCAAGAAGGTCACGGGTAACGGTGCGGCTCACACCGAAATGCTCGGCAAGCCTCCGGTCACTTATCCTGACCGACGCAAACAGGATTGCCGCCAACAGATGTTGCTCAACCTCAGCATACATCCCCTCCCAAAGTCGGGACTGAGCCAGCTGAACCGGCTCGAGGACCGCCCCAGGAGACGAGCCTTGCATCTTCGATCGACCAGAAACGAGGAAGCCCCGCGTGGGATGCTTATCGAGCAACCCCTGCTGCCGCAAAATCTCCAGAGCCCGCCGCGCGGGCGACCGGGAGACACCGAACAGCTTGGCAACGGCCACTTCCATCAACCGGTCCCCTGGCGGCAGGACGCCCTCATGGATGAGTTCGCGAAGGCGGGCCGCAATCTGTTGCTGGAGCTGAGCGGCGGGCCGCTCAGGCAGCGACCGGAAACCGCAAGCGGCGTCGTTCACCATTCTCCCTTTGCACGCTTCTTGGGCAACGGCCCCGGTTGACATGACAGCAGGTTGAACCTACCAATTTGTACGTTGGATGCAATGTACGTTCAGCGAATGCCGACTTTGCTGACAGCGTCTGGCGGCGAAGGGGAGCATCCTCACGAAATTCAGTAGATGACCATCTGGGCGCGGCCTTGCATGCCGAAGGTCGCCCTGCTCACGCAGATAGAACAAACCCAATAGGGAGAGACAGAATGTTCGGAGACTTCAAGCTGCATCCCAATAGCGGCGTGAATCCCCCTTATTCACCGGCCTATCCAGTAGAGTGGTGGTGCACGCTACGAACGCTGGAGGTGATGACGCGCGTCGATCAGAATAAAATCGGCACCTTGCTCGCCGATACGCCATTCGAACTTGTCAACGACCGGGTAGCCTTCCGCTTCATGGCCTCTCCCGGACATACACTGTCGGTCCATGCAGGACGGATGTTCGATTTGATGATCACGGTTGCCGTCCGGTACGAGGACATCTTCACCCAGACGCATATCTACATGTATTGCAGCGATCCGATGGGCATCGCCGCCGGACGCGAGTTGTTCGGATATACAAAGAAAGATTGTCACTATTCTTTCGAGGAGCTGAAAGACGGTCGGGTCAACAGCCATGTGACAAGACGGGGGATCCCTTTGGCCGATGTCGCCTTCACCCCCGATTCCACGCTACCGGTCGTTCGCCTGGTCGATGCGGAAGAGCAGCCCGCCGGCGAGATCCATGTCCGCCGGCTCCCGCATCCGGAGCGTCTCGAAACGGCCTATGCCGACGTGGTTTACCGGCGAACACCGCTCAAGTATTCGCAGCCGGTCCCAGGACGCGCGTCCCTGAAATTGCATGCGTCGGAATTCGATCCCATCAGTGCACTCGAGCCCGAGATCCTAAGCGCGCAGTTCATGACGTCGAGCGTTTATGCTGGAGGTTTCGAGCTCGAGGACAGACGCCTCCTGAAGCGACTGATCCCTTAGCCATGATCCGGGACGCTTGCGACATACAGCAGGGCTACTCCGCGCCTACAGAAAACTGATTGACAAAATCTTTCCCTGGGAAAAAATGGCATCCATATTTTTTTCCGGGGATAAGCACGAATGTCCAGCACTGAAAGCCCTTTCATCGGTCCGAACCCAATCACGTTCTGCGTCCCTGACAGGAGCCCCCTCTACAAGCCACTTCCCAGACTCTATCGCAACCTGCGGAAGCTCAGCGTCTACGCCCGTGGAGATATGGCCGGCATCCGAAAGCTCGTGCCGCCGGAATTCGAGCCCGCGTCAGACATTGTCGAGTTCTTCGTCATGCATTGTCCCATCGTCCATGACGAGGCCGATCCGACCATGGGGCCGCGCTGCTACAGCGAGGGCGGCGTCGTCGTCAGCGTAAGTTACAAGGGCAAGGTCGGAGGTCACGTCGCCTATGAATTCGTGACCACGGACGACGCCATGTGCGGCGGGCGCGAGATCATGGGTTATCCCAAAAAATTCGCAGAGGTCGAATTGACCGAGAGCGGAAAGACGATGCAAGGGACCGTCCGCCGCCTGGGACGAGATCTCATCATCGCCTCCTTCGAAGAGGCCGATGCAGCGGTGGAGAAGCCCGTGGTGCAGCCACGATATCAGGTCAAGCGGATCCCCCGGGCGGACGGCATGGGTTATGACGTCAACCAAGTCGTGACAATCCAGGTCGGAAATTCGAAACTTCTCGAGCGGCGCACGGGCAAGGCCACTCTGTCCGTGGGCGGACATCCGAATATGGATCCGTTGTCAGAACTCGGGATCAAGGACGTCGTCGGCGCCGAATTCATCGTTGGTGAATTCGATCTGGGCTACGGCGAGATCCTCGAAGATCTGCTTAAGCGCTAGCAGCAAGCACTCCGCTGCGCGATGGCCTGTCGACGGCCAATCGCGCGGCGCGGCAGAGGATTAGCCGCGCTTAACATCGCTCGTCACCCACAGCAGAACTGCGGGGTCGCGATCTGGATTACGGCAGAAATGAACGCTGTCGGTGGTGTAGCTGTAGCTGTCTCCCGCGTTCAGGAGGAATTTCTTGCCATCGATGAAGAGCTCCAGCTTGCCGCTGAGCAAATAGCCATCTTCTCGCTTCTTATGCGCGGAGCGCCGTTTGGGGGTGGATGCGCTCGGCTCAAAAACCGATCGCATGACCTCGACCCCCGTCCCCAGGACAGGGGACAGAACTTCAGTCGTAATCCCGCCCTGCTTATAGAGGCGGTGCGATCCGTTCCGTTCGATCAGGCCGGTTTCTTCCGCGGCACCCGGATTGCGCTGATTCAGAAACCAACCGACCGGCACCTCCAGGGCCTCGCTCAGAGCGTACAGATCCCGCAATGACGGCTCAGCAAGGCCGCGCTCCAGCTTGCTAACATGGGCAATGGAGCGATCAATGCGTTCCGCTATCGTCTCGATCGTCAGGTTCTTTGACCGTCGCACCTGCCTGATTTCGGCGCCAATCGAGGTGATCATCCGAACCGGATATGGGTCTTGGCGGCCGGTCCGCGAAACGTCATCGGTCAAAGGGTTCTCCGCAGCATCAGGATCCGCACGGAGGTGCATCGGGCACCGGGTCCAGTCGGTTTGTTCCATATCATGGGGGCGACGTGCAATCGACCTGCCATCGTCTCCTAACAAACCACATTGTAAAACTGGGAAATTTTCATTGACAAAATTTTACTGAGAAAGAAAAATTTCTGTCAAGTTTTCCGATGGTGCGTGCTGGCAGACGGACGCCCTGCGACTAGGTGAGGGTATCGCATGACAAGTTTTGACATTTCTCGCCTCTATAACAGGCTCCCCTTCAACACTACCGTGCCCGGCAAATGTCCGGGTCTGACCTCTATCTCCTTTGACTGCCGCGTGGAGGCCAGCTGGCTCGAAGCCAACATCGCAGACACGCCCTTCACCCTCGTGGACGACCGCGTGCAGATTTCAGCTTCCGACTTCAGCAATCACACCGTCTTCCCGTTTCTCGACGTGATGGTCACCGCTCCGGTGGAGTACAAGGGCATCAGGGGCGGCCACCCCCTCGTCGAATTCGAGAACAAGAACAGAGCGGTTCTGGGTGGCCGAGAGAAGTGGGGCTATCCAAAGCTGTATGCGGACATCGATTTCGTTCATGCGCATGACGGAAGCGTTCAAGTCGCCGTCACGATGGGCGGCAAGAAGATCATGGGAATGGAATGGAAAGCCGGAGAGGCGCCCAGCGCCGGGGCTGAGACACCCCTCAAACTGGCGCCGCATCTTCTTCTGAAAATGCTTGCCGACCCGTCACGGGTCGGGATGGGGTACGTGGAAATCCTGCGCCGAGACACGTCGAGCGATCACGTGCTGCTCGAGCAGAAGCGGGGCATCGGAGAGCTGACATTCGGGCCCTGGCCGGAGCACGAAATCGACTATTGCCGCCTTGGCGATCTGAAAATCAAGGAAATCATCTCCGCGGAGCTGAGCATCTCCGACTGGTTCTCCAGTGAAAAAAATGGGTGGGCTCAGCTTGTGGAGAGATTGACGTAACCAAGCACAATTGAGGGGAGAACGATCATGATCAAAGTCTTCTTGCGATCAGCCTTGGGCAGCTCACGGATCGCTGCCTCTGCAACACACGCGACGCTGCTGGCTCTATCGCTGTCTTGCGGCTTGAGCGCCGCTTCCGCCCAGACCGCCACCGGAGGAGCCGATCCTGCGGTCCAGGCCCAGGTCCCGGAGAAGTATCGCAGCGGGATCACGGCGGTCTATGACCCGCAATATCCGCCGAGCTACTACATCGATGAAAACAACAAGATGGTGGGGTATGTGCTCGATTTTCAGCACGCCATCGCAACCAAGCTGGGCATCCCCGTCAAAGAGGAGCAGGCGAAATTTTCAGGCATCGTCGCGGGCATTCTTGGAGGCCGCTACGACTTCTCAGCCTTTCACGACACGCCCGAACGTCGCGAGAAGATGGACATCGCGGACATCACCCGGACAGGAACTTCGGTGATGGTGCGCGCTGGCAATCCGGACGGTCTGGATCTCTATGAGCTGTGCGGACACAAAATCGGTGCCACCCAGGGCGGCGCCCAATATCTGGAATTGCTTCCGAAGCTGCAAGCCAAGTGTACCGAGAAGGGTGAGCCTGAGATCGAAGTTTCCGTGTTCGCCGGGCCAAACGAGGGCAGCCTCGCCGTCAAAACAGGCCGCATCCAGGGATGGCTGGATGGTGCGCCCTACATCGGATACATCATCAAGAACAGCAACAACGAGTTCGAGAAGACCGCCACGTCGGACGTTACCGGAGTGTCAGGATTTGCTTTCCGCAAGGGCGATCCCATGGCCCCCTTATTCAAGCAGGCTCTCCAGAGCATGATTGACGACGGCTCGTACCAGAAGCTGATGGCCGAGTGGAAAATCCCCGAGCTGGCGCTGGAAAAGGCGCTGATCAATGGACAATAAGTGAAATCCAGAGACATGAAGTCGACACCGGATGCGGCGTCTCCGGCGCATCCGGGAGCCATCGAGACGTTGGGCAAGACCTCGCTCAAGATTGTCCGTCGGCGCGAATATGGGCGCTGGTTTGCAGACACCGTCCTGGCGTTGCTGGTGATCGGCATCGTCTGGTCGGCCGTCAACAATCCCAACTTCCAGTGGGACGTCGTCTTCAAGTACCTCCTGAACGCCAATATCCTCAGGGGATTGCTGGTCACGTTGGAGCTGACGGTCATCGCCATGGGCCTGGGCGTCGCCCTGGGCATCGTGCTCTCGCTGCTGATGCTTTCGCACGATCCCTGGCTGAGAGCCTTCGGAGCCTCCTATATCTGGCTGTTCCGCGGAACCCCGCTGCTCGTGCAGCTGATCTTCTGGTTCAACATTTCCGCGCTCTATCCCGAGATTTCACTGGGCATCCCCGGTGGTCCGACATTCTTTTCATTCTCGGGAAATTCGATCACGCCCTTCATGGCGGCCGTCATCGGTCTCACCCTGCACGAGGCCGCATATATGGCCGAAATCGTGCGAGGCGGCGTTCTCTCCGTGGGACATGGCCAGAGCGAGGCTGCGATCGCCCTGGGGATGACCCGACTGCAGGCTTTTCGGCGCATCACCCTGCCCCAAGCCCTGCGCGCGATCGTGCCCGCCAGCGGAAACCAGGTGATCCTGATGCTCAAGACGACCTCCCTGGTCAGTGTCATCGCCCTGCCGGAGCTGCTCTATTCGGCGCAGATCATCTATGCTCGTACGTTCGAAATCATCCCGCTGCTCGTCGTTGCCAGCGCGTGGTATCTGTTCATGTGTTCTCTGCTTTCGATCGGGCAGTACTTCCTCGAGCGATGGTTTGGAAAGGGCTTCAAGAAGGCCTACTAGCCAAGCGGCGACAGGGAAATTCACTCGAGATGCAACAAATGGCGTCAACAGAAGAGCCGATGGTCCTCGCCGAGCGAGTGACGAAATCCTTTGGCAGCCTGCAAGTCCTCAAGGGTATCGACCTGGAGGTCGGCAAGGGACAGGTCGTCTGCCTGATCGGGCCGTCCGGATCAGGCAAGTCGACATTCCTGCGCTGCATCAATCATCTGGAGACCATCAATTCCGGGTGGCTGTCCGTGGATGGCGAGTTGGTCGGCTACCGGCGCGAGGGCAATACTCTGGTGGAGCTCGGCGGGCGGGAAGCCGCAGCTCGACGATCCCGCATCGGAATGGTGTTCCAGCACTTCAACCTCTTCGCACATATGACGGCCCTGAAGAATGTCATGGAGGGCCCCGTCGCCGTCAGGCGGATGGACAAGGCATCCGCGCGGAAGCTTGCGATGGAACTCCTCGCAAGTGTCGGGCTGCAGGACAAAGTGGATGCCTATCCCAGCCAGTTGTCCGGCGGTCAGCAGCAGCGCGTGGCGATCGCCCGGGCCATGGCCATGGAGCCCAAGCTGCTGCTGTTCGACGAGCCCACATCCGCCCTCGATCCGGAACTCGTCGGCGAAGTCCTCGAAGTCATGCGGAACCTTGCCCGCGGCGGAATGACCATGATTGTGGTCACGCATGAGATGAGCTTCGCGCGCGATGTGGCGGATTATATCGTGTTCATGGATCAAGGCGCAGTGATCGAGCGAGGGACACCGGACGAGGTCTTGAGCGCTCCGAAGCATCCGCGGACGCGCGAATTTCTCGCCAGCGTGTAAGATTTCCTCGCTGCAAGAGTGGTAGAAGCCTCGAAGGTTGAAACCCGAGGAACGACCAATGCCGGATATCCGCCTGAAGCAGCGCCTGCACAATGGCGAATTCATCCTCGCGCCCGGGATCTACGACCTCATCTCCGCGCTGATCGCAGATGCCATGGATTTCCCGGCTTTGTACGTCACGGGCTACGGTACCGTAGCCTCCTATTTGGGTCTGCCAGATGCAGGGATCGCAACCTATACCGACATGATCAATCGGATCTCCACCATGGCGGAGCGGACCAGAACGCCGATCATCGCCGATGCGGATACTGGCTATGGCGGGCTGCTCAATGTGCGCAACACGGTGCGCGGCTACGAGCGGGCCGGCGTCTCCGCACTTCAAATCGAGGACCAGCAGTTTCCCAAGAAGTGCGGGCATACGAAGAACCGGAGGGTCATTCCTGCGAGCGAGATGGTCGACAAGATCAAGGTGGCCGTGGACACGCGCAACAGCGAGGCGTTCCTGCTGATCGCGCGCACGGACGCCCGCACTGCGCTTGGGTTGAACGAAGCTTTGGATCGTGGGCATGCCTATGCCGAGGCCGGCGCTGACATCCTGTTCATCGAGTCTCCCGAGACGGAAGACGAATTGGCCCAGGTCGGGCGGAGCTTCTCGGTGCCCGTGCTTGCCAACATGGTCGATGGCGGACGCACCCCAATCCTATCGGCGGACAGATTGAAGGAGTTGGGCTTTGCTCTCGCCATTCACCCGGGCCTTGGCTTCCTCTCTGCCGGCAGTGCCTTGCGCGACGCCTATGCTCATCTCCAGGCCCACGGCACCAGTGCCGACCTGGAACGCCCGACGTACGATTTTCAGGCGTTCAACACATTGATCGGTTTCGAGGACGTCTGGGCTTTCGAAGAAAAATATCGTCAGGACTGAGCGTACCTCGGAATGATCCGAGAATGCTTTGCCCTGCCCGCGCGACGCGAGGCTAGTTGGTGAATTTTCTCGTCAGTCCAACCCGATTCTTCGGGCGGCCCGGCGGAGTAAAACCTCGACATCCGGTGGAAACCTGAAGGTTCCGAGGAAATCGGCTACACCGAAAAGGGGGAGAGATTGCCGGATCCTGGCGGCAAACAGCTTCCCTTCTTCCAGGCGCCCCGCCAGCGCCAGGCAATGAGCAGCGATCGCCAAAATGATGGTGTGAGCATTTGGCTTGGCGGATGCCTGGACAGCCCACTCCGCTGCCTCCTCATATCGCTCTAACCTCACCAAAGCCAGTGCGCGAGCCGCGAGCATGCCGAACAGCAATGGGTCGAACGGGCTGAGCTGGCGTGATTGGTCTGCCGACAGGATCGCGGCTTGGGGATCACCCGACTGGGCGAGAACGAAGGCCAAGGCATAATGGCCAAGAGCGAAATTTGGGCTGAGATCCACGGCGCGCGTGAGTTCCCCGACGGCCTGTTCCTGACCTCCGCCAAGCCAAAGGGCACGGCCCATGGCCCAGTGCGCAGCCGGGTCATGATCATCTATCAAGACGCTGCGACCTGCCGTCTCGAGAGCCAGGGCGACTTCACGCTCGCGGTCGGCCCAGCGCTGAAAAGCATTCTGCCAGTGGGTAAACGACAAACCAGCCAATGCTCTCGCGTATGTGGGATCAATCTCGCTGGATCTGCGGAAGTACCGCTGGGCGAGCTCGTTATCGTCCCGCGTGAAGCGATATACATGCCAAAGCCCGCGGTGATAGGCTTCCCAGGCCGTGAGTGAGTTCGGCGGCTTCAAAATGGCGCGGCTCTTCTCCGCCGTTTCGATCTCGGAGGCGATCGAGGCGACGATCCTGTCACCAATGTCATCGATGACCCTTAGAGAGTCGATATCCCCGATTTCGAACTGCTCGGTCCAAACGATCCGTCCGGTCCGCGCGTCCACCAATTCGATCGTCAGCACTGTTCGATTAGATCGGCGACGGACCAGGCCCGAAGCGAAATAGTCGACGTCGAGCCGCCGCGCCGCTTCATGGGGAGCCAATCCGCCACCGGCGAGAGAAAAAACGGAGCCGCGGGCGATCACAAAAATGCTTCGCAGCTTCGCAAGGCGAGTGATGATGTCGTGTGTCAGACCAGCACCAAACCCAGCATGCCCGGGCGCATCCTCAGTCTCGGCAATCGGCATTATCGCGATGGAGGGCCGCCGCTGCCCCTGGGACTGCTCGGCCTGAGCGGCTGCCGTGGTTCCTTTCTCCTCATGGTCAAGGGACAGGGCCCGATCGACCGAAGAATTGACGACGCCCTTGCGCATTTCGCGCCACGCCAATGACAGACTGGTCGTCGACAAATTCTCAGAGTTGAAGAGCCGCATCACTGCATCAAAGTGCTGTTCGGCCTCTCTTGGTTCGTCGCAGAGCAACAGCGTTCTGAGCAAGAGGATCTGCGCATCATAGTCGAAAGGCATGAGCGAAACGCGCCGTTCAGCGTAAGGCCGCAGCACCTGCGGATCGTGCATCAGAAGCTTGCTCACCTGACCGAGCATCGCCGCGTGAGATGCTCTGTATCTGCGTCTCTGGCTCATGATCCAATGGTCGAGCTGCGGGCTCCGGTTGAGCTCAAGCCCCTCGAGAAAGTCTCCCATCAGGAGGCCGGACAATTCTTCGAGGCGACCGATGTCGCATGTTTCCCACCCGGCGGCGGCCGCCGCCTCGATTTCCAGGGCATCCACCCGGCAGCCGAGAAGATCGAGAGAAATCATCTCTCCTCTTGAGAGGACACGTTCGCAGCCGGTCTCCTTCAGTACCGAGCGCAATTTGCTCAGACACCAACGCAATTCTCCGCGGGGATCATTCGGCGCATCCCCCAGCAGCTCGCAGAGCCGGCTGCGACCGACAGGACGCGGGGAGACTGCGAGGTAGGCCAAGAGCGCCCTTACCTTTCGGGAGGCCGGCAGGGTCAGGGCCGATCCGTCGCGAGACAGAGCAAGCGGGCCAAAAAGCTTCAGCGTCAGTCCGCCGGATGGTTGGTCAGCGATGAAGGACTGCGTTTCCATGCGTTTTTCCACGCTTTCACCAACGCTCCTATCCTCGTGTAAACTCTATCACCGCGTGCAATCAGGTGCACCCGGCATTCTCGGACCAAAGCCGAGCACGTTCAGGAGGACTGCCATGCAAGATCAAGGACATATCCGCACCACCACTGGCCGCGGGCGTCTTTTCGACAGCATATTGGAGACGGTCGGCGATACGCCGACCATCCGCATCAACAATCTCGGCGTGGACCACGCCACGATCTACGTGAAGGCCGAGTTCTTCAATCCGGCGAGCTCAGTCAAAGATCGCCTCGCCCTCAACATCATCGAAGATGCCGAACGTCGCGGAGCATTGAAGCCGGGCCAGACCGTGGTCGAGGCGACAAGCGGCAACACGGGGATCGGGCTGGCAATCGTCTGTGCCCAGAAGGGCTATCCGCTCGTTGTCACGATGGCCGACAGTTTCTCCGTCGAACGGCGGAAACTGATGCGGATGCTCGGAGCAAAGGTGGTGCTGACGCCCCGCGCTCTGAAGGGCTTCGGCATGTATCAAAAAGCGGTCGAGCTTGCGGAGGCAAATGGGTGGTTTCTCGCGCATCAATTCGAGACCGATGCGAATGCCGCCATCCACGAAGCGACCACGGGTCGTGAAATCATCAACGATTTCGCGGGATCGCGTTTGGATGCCTTCGTGACAGGGTACGGGACCGGGGGAACGGTTGCCGGGGTCGGCCGCGTGCTGCGGCGCGAACGCCCTGAAACCAAAATCATTCTCAGTGAACCCTCCAATGCACAGCTCCTGGCAAGCGGTAAACCTCAGGAGCGCAGCGCCAATGGAGCCCCAGCGGGCAGTCATCCGGCATTCGAGCCTCATCCCATCCAAGGCTGGACGCCCGATTTCATCCCCTATGTCCTGCAGGAGGCGGTCGACAAGCACCTCTATGACGAAGTCGTCCCGGTTGATGGCGCCTCAGCCATCAAGTGGGCGAAGGAACTTGCCCAGAAGGAGGGGATCTTCGTGGGGATCTCGGCCGGTGCGACCTTTGCCGTCGCTCGCCAAGTGGCCGAGCGGGCTCCTGCCGGATCGGTCATTCTCTGCATGCTGCCCGACACCGGAGAACGCTACCTGTCCACACCTCTCTTCGAGGGTATCGAAGCCGAGATGAACGATGAGGAACGGGCTTTGTCCTTATCGACGCCGGGGTTTCAGTTCGCCGCTTAACCATAGACGGAGCCTGCCCCTCATGCATGCATTCCCTCACACCGACGACGTGATCGCCGAACATAGCCTGGACCCCCAGGATTGGGGGGCTTTCTCCGCGACGGCCCATGGACTTGTCGATGATGCCGTCGCCTCTGTTCGCGATGTTCGCCACCGGGCGGTGTGGCGGGAAATGCCTCCCGAAATCAGGGAGCGGCTGAGTGGGCCCCTGCCGCGCCATCCGCAACCGCTGACTGAGGTTGCGCGGACCGTCTCCGAGGTGATCATGCCGTATCCCATGGGCAATGTGCATCCGCGATTCTGGGCCTGGTACATGGGAGCGAGCAACATGACGGGGGCACTGGCGGACTTTCTTGCCGCCGTGCAGGGCTCTAATCTGGGCGGAGGGAACCATGCCGCCGCGCTGCTGGATCAGCAGGTCGTGCGATGGTGCAAGGAGATGGTTGGCTTCCCAGAGACAGCAAGCGGGACATTGGTCAGCGGCGGGTCCATGGCCAATCTCCTCGCCCTGACGATCGCTCGAAATGTCATGGCTGGCTTCGACATCAGGGAGCATGGGCTCGCGGCCCTGACGCAGACGCTCTGCTTTTATGGCTCGGACCAAACCCATAGTTGCCATCGAAAGGCCGTAGAAGCCCTGGGTTTGGGCAACCGCAGCCTTCGACGCGTCGCCAGCGACGAGGAGTATCGGATCGACCTGAAGGCGCTCAGGCGGGCCATCGCGGAAGACAGAACCGCCGACCGACGTCCCGCCTGCATCATCGCGAACGCGGGAAGCGTTAATACCGGATCGATCGACGATCTGGACGCCCTTGCGGACCTTGCCCATGAGGAAGGGCTCTGGCTTCACGTCGATGGCTGCATCGGCGCGCTTATCGCTCTCGCCCCGTCGAACAAGCATCTTGTCCATGGTCTGGAGCGTGCCGATTCCATCGCCTTGGACCCCCATAAGTGGCTGCATGCACCGTTCGATGTCGGTTGCTGCCTCGTCCGCGATGCCCAGGCGCATCGAGGGGCATTCGCGACAACCCCGGAATATCTCCAATCAACGCCCCGCGGCTTGGCTTCGGGTGACTGGCTGCACGAATTCGGCCTGCAAACCAGCCGCGGCTTCCGCGCTCTCAAGGTGTGGATGGCCCTGAAGGAACATGGGGCGGATCGGTTCGGGCGTCTGATCGACCAAAACATCAGTCAGGCTCAGTATCTCGGAAGGCTCGTGGTCGCCGATCCCCGGCTTGCCTTGATGGCGCCAGTCGCCATCAACATCGTCTGCTTTCGATTTGATCCGGGCGGGATCGACGAAGCCGAGCTGAAGGCGCTCAACCTTGAGATCATGCTCAGGCTCCAGGAGGACGGCAGCGCGGTGCTCTCCGATACGGTCCTGAAGGGACAGCATTGCCTGCGGGTCGCCATCTGCAACCACCGCACTCTTTATGAGGACCTCGATTTTCTGGTCAGGGAGATCCTCAGGCTCGGGGATGAGGTGTCTCGCGGCGAGGCGAGCCAGCCTTCATCATGACGCTCCGTCTGAGTTCTTCACGTCATAGGCGCCTTCCTCCCGCGCCGATCGGGGTGAAGCGTATTCACTGATCTCCCGGAACCGTGCCCGACGGCAGCATCATGCAATGATCCGCAATCCGATCCGGATCGGTGAACCAAATTCGTTCCTTTGCGGCATGTCCGGCGATGTGCTGCAGGGCACGGCGCAAGGATGGCAGGCGGAAGGGCTGACCCGAGACGAAGGGGTGCAGCATGAGGTTGAAGACCAGGGGCTGAGCGTCGCTCTGGCGCAACAGCTCGTCGAACTGATCGACGACCATGTCGGCAAACTCGGTGGGATTGGCATGCCGGTGCAGGATCTGGGCGGAATCATTGACTTCCATGGGACCGGGGATCGACAGAATACGGCCCTTTCGGGTCCGCAGCCAGACCGGCTGATCGTCCATGGGCCAATCCAGGACATAGGAATAGCCGAGCTCCTGGAGCAAGTCTGCGGTGTGGCTGCTTTCGAGGACACCCACGCCCAGCCAGCCCTTGGGCCGCTGCCCCTCATGTTGGGCGATCGTCTGCGTGACGCCGTCAATGACCCGGCGCTCGTCATCTTCCCACATCTGAGTCTGGCGCTCGGCATTGGTGCGGCCATGGGCGACGATCGCGGCGCCGCGCTTGCGCAGTTCAGCGAAGACTTCGGGGTAGTAGTCATAGGCCAGTGAGTTGACCGCTGCCGTAACTGGGAGCCCAAGCTGCTCGTACAGCTCCAGCAGGCGCCAGAGACCGACGCGGTAGCCATAATCGCGCCAAGCGTAGTTGCGCTGGGTTTGCGGCGCGCCCTGATGGAAGGGATCGTGGCCGATCCCCGCCTGGAAGGCAAACACCTCGATGCCAGTGCCGATCCACACCGCCAGACGTTTGCCGTCGGGCCATGAATAGTCTGGTCGACTGAAGATCGGGGAGAAGTCGTAGCGACGCTGGGCCGGAAGCAGCATTATCGATTCTCCTGCCTGACAAGGGAATTCAGCTCACGAAGTTCAGCACGGCCTCCCACATGAGCTTACGATTGACGCCTAAAGGCGTGCAGTGGGCCACGCCGGGCAGGATGGCAAATCGCTTGTCGCCCGTCGGCAGCAGGCGGAAGAATTCAAGCAGATCCTCCACCGTGGCGATGCCGTCGTGCTCGCCACGCACGATCATCGTGGAGGCAGGGATCTTCGTCGGGTCGACAAGCGGCAACTTGGTCGTCATGTCGAGATAGGTGCCGGTGGGCACGGAGTCGCCGAAAGAGAGCTGTGACTCGGCGCAGGCTTCCATCACCGCGGGATGGGTGGTGCCAGGCTCGTCGCGGGTAAAGATACTGCGGATGAACGCATGATCGATGGGGCGGCGATTATTGGCGCGGAACTGCTCGACGCCTTCCTTGCGTTTGGCGAGGGTCGGCGAGCCCTCCCCTGTCCAGACGAAGGCATCGAGGATAATCCTCTCAACCCGCTCCGGTGCGGCTTGGGCAAAAGCTGCAACCCGGAGTGCCCCGGATGACAGCCCGTAGAAGTGCATCCGCTCTGACCCGCTCTCTCGGGCGATGACTTCCGTCGCCGCCTTGAGATCCTCGACACCGCAGGCAATGTCGGAATTGCCCGCGGTGATGGTGGAGCGGCCATAGCCTTCATGGTCCATGGCCCAGACATCGAAGTCACGTTCGGCCAGCCATTCCATAAAGGAGTAGTCAGGCTGACCCGGCACCTGCAGATCAAAGGTGGGTATTGCCGAAGTCGACGAGCCGTGGACCAGCACGATCGGCGTTCTGTTTCTCGGTGATGCCGTCTTTCTCTTCCGCCACATGAAAAGAGAGACAGGTCCCTTGCTCGCCCAATGTTCTTCGGCAATCATTTTGTCGGATCCTTACTGCTTGGGCAGGAACTCATTCGTGAAGGTCTCTTCGAAGTTGATCTTCTCGTCGCCTTTCGGTTGCAGATACTCGAAGACCTTCTTGCCGCCAGCCAGCGTCATTCTTCCGTCCTTGCTCCAGATCTGCTTGACGACGTCATAGGCCTGCTGGTTGGCGTCGGGGTCCATGGTCGAAAATTCCGCTCCCATGATCTTCGGTCCACGTTCCGGATCGAGCAGGATCTGCTGCGCCTCGACGAAGACCTCCACGACCTTGCGGACGAGTTCAGGCTTCTCAGCGATGAGAGACGGGTGAGTCACGAGGGTCATGAAAATCAGATCGCGAAACTGTTCGACCTCGCCATTCATGAGATCGACCAGCGTATTGCCAAGCCCACGCTGCTTGATCACGACGCCTGCCGGTTCGAAGGGCATGGCGGCATTGATGGTTTTCGTCTGGAAGGCGCCGACATAGGACGCGGCTTCGGTCCCGAGATAGACGAGCTCCACGTCCTTGGGCAAGTCGAGACCGTGTTGACGGGCCAGGACGCCCAGCATCTTCTCACCGGAGCCTCCAGCGGACGGCGTGCCGACCTTGGCACCCTTCAGCGCCAACACCTTCTCGGCGATGCTCTTGTCCTTGTTGGCTTCGTACAGCTCGTTATTGACCACGATGTTGTTCAGAGGACGGTCGGTCACGTTGAAGACCGAGACCAGCTTGCGACCCTGGGCGGTTCCGGTGAGGACGTGTTCGTAACTGAGAATGCCGAACTCGACGTCGCGATTGAACACGGACTGGAAGGCGAGCGAGCCGCCTTTCACGAAAGTGACCTCCGGCTTCAATCCATGTTTCTCGAACAGCCCCTCGCGCATTGCGATGTAGAGCGGGCCGGCGAAGTAGCCGCGGCCGATATTGGTGATGCGTACCACCTCTTGGGCCATGGCCGTGACCGAGACCGCAGAAACCGCAGAGACCGCCAAACAGGCGACCAGAACTCTCATCAGCATCTTCTTCATGGCGTCTACCTCCCTTTTTTGATTATCGGCTCAAGACTTTCCACCTCTCCAGGCGTCGCTGGAGCACGCTTACAGCTTCGTTGAAAACCACCGCCAGGATCGCGATTACAATCAGTGCGGCGAACACACCTGCAGTATCGAACTCACTCCCTGCGAGCTGCACGAGATAACCAAGACCTCGATTTGCCGCGATCAGCTCCCCGATGATAGCTCCGATCAAGGCGTAAGGCACGGCGGTCTTCAAACCCACGAAGATCCACGACGTCGCCGAGGGAAGCACCACGCGGGTCAGGATCTGGCTGCGGGTCGCCCCCATCAACAGCAGGCAGTCGGTGAGATCGGGATCGACCTCGCGCACCCCGGAGAAGGTGTTCACGAAGACCAGGAAAACGACCAGGACTGCAGCCAGTGCGATCTTGGATTCGATCCCGAGGCCGAACCAGAGCAGGAAAAGCGGCGCCAAGGCTACTTTCGGCAAGGCGTTGAACGCCCAGATATAGGGATTGAGCAGCCGGCTGAGGAACGGAGACAGACCAAGCCACACTCCACCGACCACGCCGGCCACTGCCCCTATGAGAAAGCCCACCAAGGTCGCGTGGACTGTCGCCCAAATGTTCACCCAGATCGTGCCGTTCTCGATCCAGCCCCACAAGCGCTCGCCGACGGCCAGCGGACTCGAGATCATGAACTCATCGACCAGCCTGCCGGAGGACCATTGCCACAAGGCAAGGAAAGCGACGCCCAGGATGATCTGCAATACCACCATCGTCGGCGTGCTGACATCGGTCAGGGATTCGCGCCAACCCGGGCGAGGGGGATCTGCCGCGCGGTCTGTCATTTCGGGGACTGTCACTGCTTGGCCTCGTCGTATTCCTGGCGGAGGCGATCCCAGATCGTATTGTAGATTTCCTGGAACCGGGCCGTGAACCGCACCTGTTGCACGTCGCGCGGCCTGGGAAGGTCAACCTCCTGTTCAAAGGAGACGCGCGCGGGTCGGCGCGTGAAGGCTACCACTCGGTCTGCGAGCGTGATGGCTTCAACCAGATCATGGGTCACCAGCACGATGGTCTGCTTGTTCTCGGCCCACAGCGTGAGCAGCAGATCGTGCATCGCGATCCGAAGCTGCGCATCGAGGGCCGCGAAGGGCTCGTCCAGGAGCAAAGCCTGGGGCTCATAGAGCAGCATCCGTGCAAGGCAGGCCCGCTTGCGCATGCCACCAGACAATTCGTTGGAGTATTTGTCCTCGAACCCCTCGAGACCCACATGGCTGATCATGGCGCGGGCCGCATCGCGCCGCTTCTTCGCCGGCAAACCCGCCAGTTCCAAGGGCATAGCGACGTTGTCGAGGACGGTCCGCCAGGGCAGCAGATTGTCCTTCTGGGTCATGTAGCCAACATTGGTGTTGGGGCTGGTCACCCTTTTCCCGTCATACATGACCGTGCCAGCCGAGGGTGCGTAAAGACCGGCGATCATGTTCAGCAGGGTAGACTTGCCGCACCCGGAAGGCCCAATCAGTGCCACGATCGACCGCGGCTCGATTGACAACGTCACCCCATCGACAGCCCGCACCTCGGTGCCGCCCTTGCGGAAGGTTTTGCCGATGGAGTCGAGGGCGATCATCTCTCAGGTCTCATCCATTTAATTAGAAGATCATGCGCTGATGGCCGCCATCGACATCGATGTTGGCTCCGACGATGTAACCGGCACGTTCCGAGGCCATGAAGGCAACCGCATCGGCGATGTCCTCAGGCTTGCCCCACCGCCCCAGAGGCACAGTGGCGCCCCAGCCCGTCTGCTGCTGTTCCAGGCTGCGGCCGAGATACTGCTCTTCGTCGATCACGAGGTCCGCGGTAAGCGGGCTCTCGATACGGCTTGGGCAGACCGCGTTGACGAGAATGCCATAGCGCCCGAGATCATCGGAGAGAGATTTGACAAAGGCGTGCTGGGCCGCGTTGACGACAGTCGATCCCAGGACCTGTCGACCGGGCACCTTCCCCGCCTGACCGATGACAAGGATGAAGCGGCCGCCGCCGCGCTCGCGCATAATCGGTGCAGCACAGCGGGCGAGTTCCCAGGGGCCGAGAACCTTCGTGCGGAAGTGCGCGGCGACGTCTTCGGAGGAGACCTCGTCCAGGCTGCCGCGCAAATGGGTGCCGGCGTTGCTGACAACGATATCGAGACCGCCGAAGACCTCGACCGCCGTGCCCACCATGCGCGCGACGTCAGCGGGATCATCGACATGGGCCGTGGTGCCCGAAACTTCACCAAGGGCTGAGAGCTCTTTCAGCGCCTGATCGAGCTTGGGCTTTTCGCGGCCACAGATGAGGACACGCGCGCCCTCCCCCAGCAGCCTGCGCGATATTGCGAGGCCGATGCCGCTGGTGCCGCCCGTCACGATCGCGATCTTGTCCTTCAGACCGAGGTCCATAGGCTCCCTTTCATCCGAAGACATAGCGGTTGTAGCCGCCATCGATGGATACTGAGCTTCCCGTCACGAAATTCGCCCGATCGGACACGATGAAGGCGACGAGGTCAGCGATCTCGTCAGGCTGGCCGAGGCGGCCCAGGACATTGGCCCTGGTGAAGCCCGATGCAGCCGTCGCGCGGTCGATGCCACGCTCGCGCATCTCTTTCGACAGCGTCGCGGTGATGATGTCCGTCTCGACATATTGCGGGCAGACGGAGTTCACGCGAACATTGTCGCGCGCGACTGCATCCGCTACCGATTTCGTCATGGCTTGAGCGGCCGCGTTGGCAATGCCCGACGGCATGCGATCGGGATGAGGATGGCGCGTCGCCTGACCGATGATGTTGACGATGCGCCCGTCGCCGGCCCGGCGCATATGCGGCAGCACCTCACGGATCATGCCGAAGAAGCCGAACAGCTTGTCGTTCAGCTGTCGTTGCAGGTCCTCCTCGCGCATGGTCTCGAGATTGCCGCGGACGTGGGTCCCCGCGTTGTTGACCAGGATATCGATACTTCCCAGGGCAGAAGCAGCGTCAGCCACGAAACGCTCCCGCTGTTCCGCATCGGCGGTGTCGCAGCGGATCGCTACGACCTCGCCGCCTTTTTCCAGCTCAGCCCTGGCCGCGTGCAGGCGGGCCTCGTCGCGGCCGCAGATCGCGACTTTCGCGCCTTCCGCCAGGAAGCGCCTGGCGATGGCCAGGCCGATTCCCCGCGTTCCACCCGTGACCAGGGCGACTTTGCCCTCGATCCCTAGATCCATGTCCCGCGCCTCACCAAAGGCCTTTCAGACGACCACCATCGGTGTTGAGGGAAACGCCTGTGATGTAGCTCGCACGCTCGGAGCACAAGAAGGCGATTGCGCCGGCCAGTTCCTCCGGCTTGCCGAAGCGGCCAAGGGCATTTTTGCGCGTGGCGAGCTTACGGGCCTCTTCTTCCGATGTGGCACCCAGTTCCTTCTGCAGGCCGCCAGCGTTCCGCTTCCACAGATCGGTCGCTACCCAGCCGGGGCAGATCGCGTTGACCAGCACGTTATGAGGCCCGAACTCCGTCGACAGCGACTTGGTCATGTTTAGCAAAGCGCTGTTGGTCATGCCCGAACCAAACATATAGGGATCCGGCTCCTTGCCGGCGCCGCCGATCAGGCTGACGATGCGGCCCCAGCGCTTGTCGCGCATGATGGGGAAAACCTCGCGGATCATCCGCATCCAGCCGAAAAGCTTCGTTTCAAGCTGGTTATGGAGCCCCTCTTCGGTCATCTCATCAAAGCGGCCGGAATACATCGTGCCGGCATTGTTCACGAGAATGTCCACGGTCCCGAAGGCTGCCACCGTTTCCTTGACGATGCGCAGACTTTCCTCAGCATTCGTCATGTCAGCCTGAAGCGAGCGGATCTCACCACCCGTTTCCGCCTGCAGATCCTTGCAAGCCTTTGCCGCTTCGTCACCATGCCGCGAGCAGGTCATCACCTTCACGCCGGCCTTGAGAAATTCCTTGGCCGTTTCGTATCCGATGCCGCGGCTACCGCCCGTCACGATCGCCACTCTGTCCTTGATCCCCAGATCCATCCTTAAAACCCTCATGCCAAAAGCGAGCCGCGCGCGGCCGAATGTTACTGCGGAACAGAATGATCCGCGGTGATCGAAGCGTTGTTCAGTCGATGAGAGAGAGGACTATGCCAGAACGGCCTTGCAGCTCCGAACACTCGGCGCAGCGATGCAGGCAGACGTCCATCGACATAACATTCCTCCCCAGGAACGGGCCTCCAATATTGGAGGCAATTTTGTATGATAGTAAGTGCGCAATGCTATTCACGTCAACAGGGGCCAGTGCTAGAAGTTGGCTGATGATGACGGACACTCAGATGGCGCTCGACGAACCCGGCGATCAGAAACGCGGTGAGACCGTCGAGTTCGTCGTGGCTCAGATCCGTCAGAAGATCATCGAAGGTCGTTTTGTTTCGGGGCAGAGATTAATCGCACGGGATCTGTCGGAAGATCTCGGGATCAGTCGGGGTCCCATTCGAGAGGCGTTCCGCCGCCTTGCCGCCGACGGGCTCGTCGAACTCACGCCCAATCGCGGCGCCACCATTCGCCAACTCACTCGAAAGCAGGTGAAGAACCTCTTTCAGATCCGAGAGAACCTGGAGGGCCTGGCGGCGCGACTTGCCGCCGAGAATATCGATGAGGGAGAGAACCGACGCATCTTCACGGATGTATGGGAGAAAGTCAGGCCGACGAACACGCCGCTGCCATGGCATATCTTCATCCATCAAAATCGCCAGTACCACGGGACGATCGTCTCGATCAGCGGCAATGATCAGTTGTGCGAGCTGATCAGCAATCTCCAACTCCCCATCATGATGTATCAGATCGGCAGCGCCATGCTTCCCGAGAACGCCGCCGTTTCGAATGAGGACCATGTCAAGGTCGCCGAAGCCATTCTCGCTGCCGACCCGGCGGCAGCGGAGGAAGCGATGCGCACGCATCTGCGACGTTCGCACAACTGGGTCATGCAGCTTCCGGACTCGGCCTTCAGGCGCAAAGCCGATTAAGACTCCCTAGCGCGGACGCCGACGCAGCGGCAAATCTAATCTGAACTGAGAATCAGATTCTCAATATTTTTCAAATTGTCTTGTTCAGTCTGAGAAGTATTAGCGCCGGGAGAAATATATCCATAGACCTGACGGTTATCGATATATTGCGTTACACCATGACGACGAGCGCTCTCCGCAAAAATGACGTAGGGATGCCTTGACGTTTCATCCTGATACCGAAGATTGTCAATGACATCGGCGCGGACAAGATATGTGGAGTGTATGACTGGCACCTCATGCACACCGCGTATCCAGCGGTTCAGAATCCATGTGTACTGATCGCAATCGCGGTAATAGCCATTCGCGTCAATCTCGGCGTGGTAGTTGGAGTAGAAGCTGCCGGGTGCGACCGCACGCAGGAACGGCGCAGTGATCGGCAGATTGAGGGCAACGAGCTCACGCAACGTGCCCGGGCGAACGAAGTTGTCCAAGTCCGAAACGAAATAGAAATCGCAGTCATTTTCAATCGTGCGGCGGAGACTGGTCTCGCGGATGCTGCCGATGGTGTGGACTCCTGTGTCCCCGCCCGTCTCTTCGGCTTCGAATTCCACTCCGGCATAAAAATGGCCCACGCGGGCTGCCCATTCACGCAACAGGGATTCGGTTGCGTCCGTGTTGCCATTGGTTCGGATGGACAAAACGATCGAAGACTTGGGATAATCCAAGGCTTCGATTCCAGCGAGATAGAGCGGCAGACATGCCTGCTTCTGCCTTGCAAGGATGGCCACCAGAACCCGCGGCGCCGCTCCGCTCTGCCGGGTGCGCAATTGTCTCGTCGGCACCAGCGCGTGCTGATCCACGAATCCGACTTGGGCTGCCGATCCAAGATTCGGTTCGCTCGGCAGACGCTCGCTGACGAAGCGCGCATTCTCGATGATCCTCGCCGTGTCCTCCATGGACAGCTTTCCGGTTGCAAGGATCTTCAGGCTGGCATCGAGGCACTCACGATTGTGTCCGGACCAATAGGCGTTGACGGAGAGTTCGTCGAGCAAACCGGTCTCATAGATCCATCGCTCCACAAACAGTCCGTCTGCCGGCATCGGGATGGCGAGACCGCGCTTGGCGTGCTGATAGCCCTCCTCGTATCTGCGTTCCTTGCGACAGAGCCGACTTGCCTCATGCAACGCCTCGGCCCGCGTCAGCTGTGCGTCGGCCGCTTTGAGAAAGGCGTCGATGACCTCCTGAACGGGATGATGGAGGTGTTCCTTCATCTGGGCGGCGTAATAGAGGCTGACAAACACCTCCTCCTGCCAGTAACCAAGGTCTGCCCTGGCAAGATACTGCTCCAGAGCTTTGCCTCGCTCGCCACAGTCGCGGTAACTCTGGGCCAGGTAAAAGCGATAGCGCGCTCGCAGGAAGGGATCCGTCTCCGTTTCCAGCGCGGCCACCAACACTGCAACATCGCGCCGATAGGTTTCCCGATCCAGGCGTCTTGCGCCATCGTGGTTGCGGCGCATACCGATCGCCGGCAGCTGACCTGGCGAGCCGGCGCCCTCGCAGGTCAGAAATTCATGCAGTACGCCAGCATACCGCCAGGGAAGAGCACTGCGAACCAGCTGCATGCGCTGATACATGATCGAAGTGTCGCGGATCTCGATCATGTAGGCGTCGGCATCCAGGAGCGGGAGCCGTGCCCCCGGGGGCGCCTCCAAGGCGTCGTCCGCATCGATGATGAGCGTATAATCGCCCTTCCCAGCGGCCAAGGACAGGGCCTCGGACCGGTTGTGCGCGAAATCCTGCCAGGGCCTCTCGTGGAGTTCGCCCGACAGCTCGCGCATGTAATCGCGGATGATGTCCTGAGTCCCGTCGGTGGAACCCGTATCCACAATCACCCAATGGTCGATGAAGGGACGTACGCTGTCGAGGCAGCGCCGGATGACCCGCGCCTCGTTCTTGACGATCATATTCAAACAGATGGTCTGTCCGGCGGCATTCATCCTAGGAGGCTCCGTGCTGCATGGAGCGCGAAGCCGCCGCTGGTTCGTTGAGCAGTTCGTAGAATTCGACGTCGAACGCGGGCGCTTCCGGAATGACCGGCCATGTCTCGTTCAGGGTGGCGAGTTCATCGGCAGCGCCGGGCACGCCGAAAGAGACTGCAGTTTCATACCAGCGGCGGCCGGCCGCAATGTCCTGCGGGCCGCCGAGCCCAAGCACCGCGTAACGGGCGAGCATCAGGCAGGCGATGGGATGATCGCATGCGGCGGCCTGCGCGAACCACTCAGCTGCCACCTCGTAATCGGCTTCGGTCTCATGACCGCCGCTATGGAGCTCTCCGAGCCCGAACATCGCCCCCACATGCCCCTCCGGCAGGGCCTTCAGGAACCATGATTCCGCGGCAGCATAGTCCCGGGGCGCACCCCGTCCGTCGAGGATCATCTCCGCCAGTGCGACCTGGGCGTCGGCCAGGCCCGCCTGTGCCGCGCGGGTAAACCAGTCGATTGCCTCTGGCTCATTCTGTTCGAGACCGCGACCTTCCGCCAACATCCTGCCGTACCAATACTGGGCGGTGACGACGCCTTCGGCCGCCCGTTTCAGCCAGAATGCCGCTCGCTCGTCATCACGTGGCATGCCCACACCCTCAGCAAGACAAACGGCATAGTTGAAGGCGCCAACAAGGTCGCCCTCCTCGGCGGCGCGCTCGAACCATTCGTGAACGGGAGGCGGCTCCAGGAAGAGTGCCGATCCCGAGCCGCTTTGGAGCAGCTCTGCAAGATCCGCCTGAGCGCGGCTGTCGCCTGCCTCGGCAGCGCGCTTGAACCAGACCGCCGCCTCGTCGGCATCCTGGGTCACTCCGGCACCCGTCAGATGAAGCATGCCCAGTGCATGGGCAGCAGTGCTGTGGCCCAGTTCGGCTGCGGCCCGGAACCAGTTGGCCGCCTCCTCGTAATTGGGTGGCACGGTGCCGCCGCGCGCATAGATGTCTCCCAGCAGCGCTGCCGCCTCGGCATCGCCCCCATGAGCGGCGCGCCGCAGCCAACTCTCCCCGATCAGGGCATCCGGATCGCCACCACGACCTTCGAGCAGCATCAGGCCGAACCTCGCCTGAGCGTTGTGAAGTCCAGCTTCGGCTGCGATCTGATAGTGCTGGCGAGCTTCCACATCGTTTGTCTCAGTGCCCACCCCACGTTCCGCGCTCATGCCGAGCAGGTAATGAGCGGTGGGTATGCCCGTCTTTCCCACGCTGGCGAGTTCCAGATAGGCCGCACGTTTCTTTTCTTCAGTGTCGGCACGCAGCATCAGGGCAATCACAAATCCCAAGCGGCCCTGAGGATAATTCTGAGCGGCGGATTTCGCGTACCATGAGAAGGCGTCATCGGCATTGCGCAGGTCGTCGGGGCCGGAGGTCAGGATGAAACCCATCATCGCCTGCGCGTCGGGGGCTCCTGCTTCGGCTGCCGGGCGCGCCCATAGGAGCGCTGCCCGGTGATCGGGAAGTCCTGCGTCGTCGCGTTCGAACAGCGTCGACCGTGCCTCGAGGGAGACCTGCGGCAGTCCCAGCAGATGAAGCTTCGCCAGGCGGCATTGCGCGCGCACATGACCTCTCGTTGCGGCGCGATGGAACCATCGGGCCGCCTCCATTGTATGGGCCACCGTCCCCTTGCCCTCGAGATACCGTTCGCCAACGAGGAAGGCTGCCTCCATATCGCCTCCTTCGGCCGCGGCGGCAAAGAGGACCAGGGCGCGATCCGGTGCCGCCTCGGAGAGCCGCTCAGCGCGGGCGCGAGCGCGTCTCGGGAAATGCGCCGCCAGGCGATCAAGCGGTTTGGCGATGAGATGCAGCCCAGCCAAGCTCATGGTTCGCGCAGGCTCCCATAAGCCACGGGCAGGATCTTGTCGGCGAAGTAGGAAAGCACCGAGCGCGTGCCGACCTTCACATCGGCAGTGATCGGCATGCCCGGCATGGGACGGAATCCCGCCGGCGTATCATGCATCATGAGGCTGTCGAGGGAGATATCGGCGCGATAGTACAGGGTGTTCGGACGGTTCGGCATGGAGGATCCGCCATCCCCCACCGAAGTCTCCGGACTGAAGCTGTCAGGGCTGATCGCTCTCACGATGCCTTGGCCGCTGCCATATTGAAGGAAGGGGAGCGTGTCGAACTTCACCGTCACGGCGTCGCCCGGGCTGACATGACCGCTCTCCATTCCGGAGATATCCGCCTCGACCGAAAGAGGAGCGTCGATCGGTACGAGCTGGATCAGCGGCTCGGCGCTGGTCACGACAGAGCCCACCGAGATCTTGGCAACCGACAGGACAATCGAGTCGCGTGGCGCCGTCAGCACCACCAGCTCGTTGTGGAGCTCAGCCTTGGCCAATTCCTGCCGGGCCAAGGTCAACTTCCCCTGCGTCTCGGCGAGATCCTGAGAGTTCCGGCCGTTCCACTGCTCGATGAAGGTGGTCCGCTCCGCCTCGAGGGCAGCAAGCTGACGGTCGCCTTGAGCAGCATCGGATTCAGACTTGGAAAGCGAAGCCGCCATGGTCAGGCGGATGTCGGTCGCCTGCAACGTGTAGAGCAGGCTGCCGGTCTGCATCTGTTGCAGCTTCTTACGCATCTCTTCGACATCGGAGGCCACCACAAGACGCTGACCGAAATATTCGGCCTGAGCCTTGTCACCGGCGATCTGGGTCCGCAGCTGGTCGATCTTCTTGTCGTAGTTCTGGATGGAGGCTGCAAATTCGGCAGCCTGCTGATCGGAAATGGTGCCTTGCAATGCCGCATGCGCATTGGCGGCGTCCGGCTGGTAGGTTGCTCCGGAAGCCGTTGCCAGCAGGCGCTGTGCTCTGGCCCCGAGCAGGTCGACCTGATCTTTGATCGATGCGTGGTCGGCGCCGGTGAATGTGGGGTTGAGGCGGGCAAGAACCTGTCCCTTGCGGACGATATCGCCCTTCTTCACCTCGATGCTCTGGATGATGGTCTGATCGAAAGCCTGCATCACGATGTTGGGGGCATCGGCAACAAGCTTGCCCCTCGCGGAGACGATCCTATCGATGCGGATGACCGCGGCGGAGGCGATCAAGGCCAACACAAGCAGGAAGACGAACAGGATCGTCGACCGCGTCAGACGCGGCACCGGCGTCGCAATGATGGCGGCCGAGGGGCTTTCGAACTCGAGAGCGGCAATGGGCAACCGGCTCTCGTCGTTTCGTCCGGCTTTAACTGGCGCTGGCAATAGTCCGAGCACGCGCGGCATGAGCTTTTCCTTGCAGGTCGAGGTGACGGTTTTGTTGCAGCCAGAGATGGCGGTAGATCGAGCAGCGTTCGACGAGATCGTCATGCTGTCCGATATCGACGACACTGCCCCGGTCGAGAACCAGGATCTGGTCGCAATCAATCAGCGACGACAGGCGGTGCGAGACGATCACCATGGTGCGCCCGCGCGCCATGCGCTGGAGGTTGGCGTTGATCAGGGCCTCGCTTTCGGGGTCCAAGGAAGAGGTCGCCTCATCCAGGATCAGCAGCTTCGGATCCACGATCAGCGCGCGAGCGATGGCCAAGCGCTGGCGCTGGCCGCCAGATAGATTCGGCGAACCTTCCTGGATCCAGGTCTCGTAACCCTGCGGCAGACGCTCGATGAACTCTTCCGCACCTGCGAGCCGCGCCGCACGCACGACGTCCTCGAAGCCAAGACCTGGACGGCCAGCGAGGATGTTGTCCTTCACCGTGCCTCGGAACAGGAAGTTCTCCTGGAGGACCGTCCCAAAGCTTTGACGGAGATGACGAAGGTTGATCTCACGAAGGTCCGTTCCGTCGAGCTTCACCGATCCCGTATAGTCCCGGTTGATGCCCATCAGCAGACGGGTGATGGTCGATTTTCCGGATCCGGAGCGGCCAACGAGGCCGAGCATCGTGCCCGGCGGAATTGAAAAACTGACCTTTTCGAGAGCCGGGATCTTCGTGCCCTCATAGGAGAAGGTGACGTCCTCAAAACTGATCGCACCCTCGAATTTCGGCCGCAGACCATGGGTCAATGCCCGCTTCTCAGTCGGCCGATTGAGCACCCAGCCGACTTGGCCCAGGGCCTCGCGGGCTTCCTGAACGTCCTGCAGCAACCGCGCCATGTTGACCATGGGACCCGCGATGCGGCCGCCCAGCATCATGAAGCCGATGAGGCCACCCAGCGACAGAGGATCGTTAGAGGTCAGAGCGAAGTAAGCACCCAGCGCCAAGACGCCGAACTGAGTGTATTTTTCGAAGGGCATGACCAGCACCATCGGCCAGTTGCTGAGCTTGCCCATTTTCAGGTTGAGCTCCCCAACCTTGGCCACCCTCTCGTCCCATTCCGCTCCGCGGTTGCCCTCGAGGCATAGGGATTTGATCGTGCGGATGCCGTAGATGCTCTCGACCAAGGTCGAGCCTTTTTCCGATTCCGCCTGAACCAGCTTGCTGGTCATGCGCGCCAAAGGCCCGAGGAAAGCGAGGATGATCAGGGCGATGCAGCCGGCCGCAATGACCACGGTCCAGGCAAGAGTCGCCTCCATGTAGAACAGCACCGGCAGCAACAGCAGAACCATGGTGACATCGATGAAGGTCGTCATCATCCTGCCCGTGAGGAACTCACGGACGCGGTAGAGCTGGCTGATCTTGTAGGACAGGTCTCCCGCCTGGTTGCGCTCGAAGAAGTCGATCGGGAGCGTCATCAGCCTGTCGAAGATGGCGAGGTTCAATCGCGTGTCGAGGCGACTGGCGAGGATGACGAGCAGCATCCGGCGCGACCAGGTGATCAACATCTCGAAGACGAGAGCGATCACCAGAACGACGACAATCAGCGTCAGGGTGTTAAGGCTATGGTACATCACCACGGTGTTGAGGGTGGTCATGATCATCAGCATGGGCAGCACGCTCAGCAAGGTGATCGTAATCGATCCGATCCCGACATCGCGCAGGATCGACTTCTCTCCCCAAACCAGTTTTGTGAGAAGCCCCAGGTTGAACTTTTCTTCTTCCTTGCCGTCGTCGCGGGCGCCGCGCACCAGGAGGGTGGCGCCATCCCAGGCGCGCGCCAGGCGCAGTTCGTCCACAGGCACCGCTGCATCACCACCGCGCTGACCCGGATCCCGCAGCAACACGACGCGGCGCTCAAGGTCACGGCCCACGAGCAGTGCCGCGCCGCCGTCAGTGAGTAGGAGCAGGATCGGTGCCGGGCTTTCGATGGCCAGCAATTGGCTGAAGGTGAGCCGCGCGCCTCGGGCCCAAAGGCCGGCCTGGGTGAGCCATTCAACCAAGGCAGGAGAGGAGGGGGCAGACTGGCCCTTCTCCATGCGCACCGCCCGAGGATCAGGATCCACCCCATGGTAGCGGGCGATTGCCAGCGCCCCGACGAGGCGCTCGTGAAGGTCTTCGCTGTGGCCAGCAGCACGCGAGGGGTCCTGAGCCGTCGCCGCGATCTGAGTTGATCGCGCAAGGACCAAAGAGTCTTTGCGAGCATTGATGCGGGCCGGCGGGGAGAAACTGGAGATCATGTCTTGCCACTCGATGAAGGTCCCAGGCGGAACCGCGGGCAGATAGGGTTTTGGTGGAACCGAAGTGCGGGGAGGCCACCAACGTGGCGGCCTCCCCGGCCTAGTTTCGGACGATCAATGCCTTGGCGACGTCGAGTTGCTGGCAAAGGTCAACGGAGCATCGGACCGCGAGGAGCCGGAGACAGTCGTCGGCGTGCCCTTCGGACTGGCCTGCTGAAGCGACGCCGATCCGGACCGCGGAGCGGGATCTTTCTGCGGCAGGCTCGAACCTGTCGCCTTCAGGGTGCTCTTGGTCGAGCCGGCTGAACCCACGACTGTCTTATTAGCCGTCGGCGTTAGAGTGGTGCTGCCCGACTTGGCGGTGCTCCCGACAAAAGTCATCTTGCTCGGAGCCGAACTTGTGGTCGCCGCTCCGGATGATCCCGTCGTCTTCGTGCTGGACTGTGTCCCAGTCGCTCCGGTCGAGCCGGAACTTCCGGTCGCACCCTCTGTGCAGGTCCTGCGACCCCGTGGAGGACAAACGCAGACCGGTCCGGTCCCGCCAGTGGATCCCGTGCCGCCCGTCGGACCCGTGGGACCAGTAGGACCAGTAGGACCCGTGGGACCTGTAGGACCGGTGCCACCCGTGCCGCCTGTGCCGCCCGTCGGGCCCGTACCGCCAGTGCCGCCCGTACCGCCGGTCGGACCTGTTGGGCCTGTTCCGCCCGTGCCACCTGTCGGACCCGTAGGACCTGTGCCGCCCGTTGGACCTGTGGGGCCTGTGCCGCCCGTGCTACCGGTCGGACCTGTGGGGCCTGTGCCGCCTGTTGGACCCGTCGGGCCTGTGCCGCCCGTGCTGCCGGTCGGACCGGTTGCACCTGTGCCGCCCGTAGCTCCCGTCGCGCCAGTCGCTCCCGTTGCGCCGGTACCGCCAGTCGCTCCCGTTGCGCCGGTGCCACCCGTCGCTCCCGTTGCACCAGTGGCTCCCGTTGCACCCGTGGCTCCTGTGCCACCCGTCGCGCCAGTCGGTCCCGTTGCGCCGGTCGCCCCGGTTTCTCCGACCCCAGTTGCGCCGGTTGCCCCAGTTGCGCCTGTCGCTCCGGTACCGCCCGTTGCTCCAGTTGCACCCGTCGCGCCCGTGCCACCCGTTGCTCCGGTGTCACCTGTCGTCCCAGTTGCCCCAGTGCCGCCAGTCGCTCCCGTTGCGCCGGTGCCGCCAGTCGCCCCTGTTGCGCCGGTGCCGCCAGTCGCACCCGTTGCACCGGTGCCGCCGGTCGCACCTGTTGCGCCGGTGTCACCCGTCGCTCCGGTCGAACCGATCGGCGTGACCTGTTCAATGGTGAAATTGAAGTTCACCGAGGAATCTGGCCCGACGGTCTGGAAGGTTCCGGCTTGGTTTACGACCGCAATATTGGCCGGATCATAGCCTTCCGGCAGATAGATCAGTGTCGCGTAAGAGTAAGGTACGCCGACACCGGTTCCGATCGAGACAGATGAGCTTCCAAGAAGCTCATAGGTACCGCCATTGTTGTAGTAGATATATTCGGTCGTGCCGCTGACGTCCGTGCCGTTGATTTGATAGAGTGAGCCTGGCATGAGCCTTACTCCGCTCTATTGGCCAGCATATGCTGGCTGTGGCTGACCAAAGCGTCTGCTGCGTGGACTGCCGCAGCGCCAGAGAGCATCATCGGTGCCTGGGTTCCCCGTGGCACCGAACAGGCGGAGATCTCCGCGCCGGACAAGACAACGTCACCAGCCCTATCTGATGTGACGAAGATGTCGTCACGTCTGCAGGTCTCCGGAAGGCTGAAGGTGATGGCGAACTGGCCGCTTTTGATCCCGTTGGGACGGACCACATCGGCACGGACGGCATAGCCTGCTCCCAGGAGCATTGGCTCGCTCGATACCCTATCCCGGGACCAGACGAAGACCAAATTCGCGTCTTTGGCGTCGTCGACGCCCGTAGCTTTATAATAGTCGCTGCTCATGTTCACGTTTTCCCTGTTATGTGCGCGAGAAAGAGCCTGCCGTTGAGACGGCGAGGCGATTGGCGGCCCGCGCGCTTTACGGGATCACCAGAGCAAGAGGCACGCGTGCGCCCCAGCTTGATTACGGGGAGCCATACGAGCCTGAGTTTTGAGAAGTAAATTTAGAGACAATTTTATTATTTTTTGTATTACCGAATGCTGCGGTCAGTTATAATAGCTTTGAGAGGCGTAACTAGCCGCATTACGGCGGGATTTATAGAAGTGCGCCGAATTAATCTCAACGTATAGTACCGGAAAATACTCATACTACTTTTTCTTATTTATTCATTTTTATCCAAATATTCAAATACCTGAACTACAGATTATGGTTTAAATATTATTCCCAAGGCAGCCTTGTGGATGCCTCAAATGTGTAACAATCTGAGACGTTGCTTCTCGTGCCGACATGATTTGGATGAAGCCTAACGAAAGGCCGAAGCAACATCGTCTTCAGGATTCGTTTCCTCCTCAGATGTTTAACACGCGAATCTCAACCAAAACGCGAGTTCCCCACAGCGATTTTTGCCCTGAACCGTCATTCGGTGGTTTAACCATGCTCCGGCCGTTCGCCGGGTGAATTGATTGCGAGCCGGGAGCGACCTGCACGGGGATCGGAAGATACGTAGACCGGAGGCTCGCAGCAGCATGAGTCAATTATCCCCGCGGCGCGAAAACCCATGGTAGCGTGCTGTTGCCCCTTCGTTTCAGGCGTAACTCTAAGGGAAGAAGAATGACACGCGATCCAACGCGTCTGATCACAGCCGCAGCGTCGGTCAGCGCCGAAGCAATCCCGGGCGGCGCCGATCGACGCGTGGCCGTTGGACCACGGCGTGCCGCGCCGCGCGATGTCGTCCTTTCCGACCTCTGCCTCCAGCTGGTCATGGCGCATCATGCGCCGGCAGCGGTTCTCATCGACCGTCATCACGAGTGCCTCTATTCCATGGGCCCGACGGATCGCTATCTTCGGATCGCTCCAGGATTTCCCACCCACGATCTCCTGGCATCCGTGGCGCCTGAACTGCGCACTGAGCTTAGATGGGCCATCCATCAGGCTCTGGAAACCGGCGTCCCGGTCCAAGTCAACGGCGCCACCCGGACCTCCAAAGAGGGCGCGAGCGTGGCTTTCGATGTCATCATCAGGCCCGTGGTGCATATGGGCAACGACGTTCTGTTCATCTGCTTTGTCGATTCAGCCGCTCCCGCTTCCGATCAGCGCCGCAGATCGTTGCCAGGAGACGGTTCGCAGACTGCACAGCTCGAGGGAGAACTGACCGCTTCCAAGGATGAGCTGACCGCGCTCAACGGCCAGCTGCTCGACATGCTGGATCGGCAACGGACGACGTTCGACGATCTCCAGAACGTGCTTTACAGCACCGATGTCGCGACGATCTTCCTCGATGCCGAGATGACGATCCGGTTCTTCACGCCCGCAACCACGGCTTTGTTCCGTGTGTTGCCAGGAGATGTGGGGAGGCCCCTCGCCGATCTCACTTCCTTCGCGGAGGATGGGTCCCTGCTTGCAGACGCCAGGGCAGTCGTCTTGAACTCCACGCCGCTTGAAAGTGACGTGGAAGGGCGAAGCGGCGCTTGGTTTGCCCGGCGCATCGTGCCGTTCCGAGCGCACGATGGTGAGGTTGGAGGCGTCGTCATCACCTTTATCGACATCACCGATCAAAAGCGGATCTCAGTTGCGCTGGAGGATGCAAAACAGCGGGCCGAACTTGCAAATCTTGCCAAGTCGCGGTTCCTCGCCTCCGCGAGCCACGACCTGCGCCAGCCGCTGCAAACGTTGGCCCTTCTCCAATCGCTTCTGGCGAGAACCGTCCAAGGCGAGAAAGCACTGAAGCTCGTCGCCAAGATCGACGAGACAATCGACACCATGTCGGGAATGCTGAACGCGCTGCTCGACATAAACCAGATCGAAGCGGGCACCGTGCATGCCCGTTTCGTCGAGTTTCCCATCGACGACGTGCTTCGGCGAATGCACGACGAATTCGCCTATCAGGCCGAAGCACAGGCCCTCGTCCTGCGGGTCGTGCCATGCGGTCTCTGGATCACGAGCGATCCCCGTCTGCTCGAGCAGATGATCCGCAATCTCGTCTCAAACGCCCTGAAATACACCAAACACGGCAAAGTTCTTCTGGGCTGCCGGCGGCATGAGGATCGCTTGAGCATTGAAGTCTGGGACACGGGCGTCGGCATCGAAGAAGCGGATCTCCAGACGATCTTCCAGGAGTATTATCAGATCGACAATCCGGACCGCGCTCCGAGCCACGGCTTGGGCCTCGGACTCGCGATCGTCGATCGGCTCGGAACACTGATGGGCCACAAGGTGCACGCCCGCTCCACCCCCGGCCGCGGGTCGGCGTTCAGCATCGAGGTAAGGCTGTCCGATTCAGCCTTGGCGCCCAGGGTCGCGGATTTGCCCTTCAAGGATGAACCTGCCGAGGTGCGATCAGGGACTGCGCGAAACATACTCCTGGTGGAGGACGATCCAGAAGTCCGCACCCTGCTCAAGCACCTCCTTACAGAGGACGGTTATGACGTGACGGCAGCTCCTGATGGAGTTGCGGCGATGGGCCTGGTCGCAGGCGGAACCACCGACCCCGATCTTCTCCTCTGCGACTACAACCTGCCAAACGATCTAAACGGGGTACAGATTGCCGCAAAACTCCGCAAAAAATTGAAGCGAAACCTGCCCACGATCATCCTGACGGGTGACATTTCGACGGATGCGCTGCGAAACATCGCTCGGGAGGACTTCGTCCAGCTTAACAAGCCCGTCAAGATCGAGGAGATGACGGAGGCCATTCGAGCCCTCCTCGCGGTTCCGGCGCCGCTCCAATCTGCTCCGCTCACCACCGGTGATGACGTTCATCTCCTGGACGGTCCCGTGATCTTCGTCGTGGACGATGATCCCAATGTGCGGGAGAGTCTCCGTCTGACCCTCGAGGATGATGGTCGCAACGTCGAAGACTTCGCCTCCTGCGAGGCTTTTCTGAAGGCGTTTTCGCCGGGACGCGAGGGTTTGCTCCTCGTGGATGCCCATCTTCCGGGAATGAGCGGCCTGGCTTTGCTTCAGCGACTGCACGAGATCGACCAGCGCCTGCCGGCGATCATGATCACCGGCACAAGCGATGTGGCAACGGCGGTCCAGGCAATGAGGTGCGGCGCATCGGACTTCATCGAGAAGCCGGTGGGACGCATGGAATTGCTCGCGAGCGTGAAGAGGGCCCTCACCGGGCCGGCAGACTCAAAGGCGCGCCTCGCCTGGCAGGAGACATCGACGACGACAATCGAGGGCCTGACGCCCCGTCAGCTCGAGATCATGGAGATGGTTCTCGCCGGTCATCCGAGCAAGAACATTGCAGTGGATCTTGGCATCAGCCAGCGCACCGTCGAAAGTCATCGAGCGTCGATCATGAAGAAGACCGGTTCGAAGTCGCTCCCAGCACTCGCGCGTCTCGCGCTCGCGGCACAATGGAATGTTCGGGATGTGAAGCAGACTTCTAAAAAATCCGCCACTTAGCTCAACGGATCGCGCGCAGGCTTGGCGCTGCGCACGATCCAGAAGTTCGACCACATCGACTTAGAACTTGAAGTTCATACCGACTCGTACGGTTTGAGCGGTGTGCTTCACGGTCGGATCCTCGTTGAAGTCACCGTTGTAGAAACCGGAATATTTCGACTTTCCGAGATCGACGTAGAGATACTCGACTTTCGCCGTCAAGTTGTCGGTAAAGGCATATTCGAGGCCCGCACCAGCAGCCCATCCCCATTTCGTGTCGGAGCCGGAATACCCGTAGTCAAACCCGGCGTCGAAATCGTCCTCATATTTCTCGGAGACTTTGGTCTTTCCATAGGCCGCACCACCGGTCCCATACACCAGGACACGGTCGAAAGCGTAGCCTAACCGACCACGAATGGTCCCAAACCATTCAAGTTCGGATTTGTACCGGTAGTCACCAAAAGCGTCAGAGTCCTTGGCGGTCCCCTCGATGTCGGTCCACTGGAAATCAGCCTCGGCACCGATCACGACGTTGTTAAAGAACTGGTAGTTGTATCCGATCTGAGCACCGCCGAGGAAACCATCGCCATTCGGGCTGAAGGTGTAATCCCCTTTATCGAACGGAGGCTCGCAGATGCACCCAGGAAAGTTCTGGTCGTGGTCCGACCACCCATAACCGACGTTTCCGCCGATATAAATCCCGGTCCAGACAAACGCCAGCGGGACGATGGGCGCTTCGACGTACGGAGCTTCGACTGGGTAGGACAGGTCGGCTGCGACAGCGGCAGATGTAAAACCAAATGCTGCAAGGCAGCTTGCAAGAATAATTTTCTTCATATTCTTCTACTCCAGCGACACGAGTGATAACTATGTCGATGCGGAGTCGCTGGTGATAGTGCATTTGCGCAACACAACCGTATTTTTAGGGAAAATCTCGCAAATCGCCCTGACGGATTTTCCTTCCATTTCTTTGAGTCGCGCGCCACAAAAAATCGATAACAGTCTCTTTACGCTGATCAATTTGCTTATTTCGCAAACTTGTAGCACATGTACATACACATCATTCTCCGTCTCTGGCCGCTTGGCTGCTTAGGCGTGTCAAGGGGGAAGATCGGAGTTTTCGTGGATCAGGAGCTGAAGTTGACCGCCCATCCGGGCGATTCGCCCAGCCCTTTGGTCTGGACCTCTCGCTCACCTCCCCGGTGTCCGCGCGCAGTGAAAATTGTCAGGTGCCGCTAGATCGACTGCTGTAAGAAGCGCCTGCAGATGATGAACACATAACTGCGACGGGAGACGCAATGACGGGGCGTTCCTCGATCGCCGAAGGATGGGCTTCACCCTTGCCGATGCGTCAAGACGTGCTCGCGGAAAGCAAGTCGATGATCCGACTGGCCCTTCCACTCGTCGTCACCAATGTCGCGCAGATCGCGTTGACAACCACTTCGCTGGCCATGGTCGGGCGCCTCGGTGCAGACCAACTGGCCGCCGCTGCGCTTGCCATCACCCTCTACACGACGCTCATGCTTTTCTGTCTCGGCATTCTCACTGCAACAATGCCGATGCTTGCTCAGGCGCTCAGCCGGGGAGAGATGGGTGCGGGCCAGATCCGGTCCATCGTCGCGCAGGGCTTCTGGTCTGCGCTTTTCCTCTGCGTGCCCATCTGGCTGCTCCTGTGGAACAGTGAAAGTCTTCTGATCCTTCTCGGCCAGCCACCAGCACTGGCAGCGCAGGCTTCCGGCATGATGCATTGGCTGCAGTGGTCATTGCTCCCCTATTTGGCCTATCTCGTCTGCCGATCGTTCCTCGCAACAATCGAGCGACCCGGCTGGACACTCGTGGTCGTGGGCGTCGCGCTCATCGTCAACCTGACGGTGGGATCCAGCCTGATCTTTGGTTACTTCGGTCCGGCCTATGGCCTCCGCGGCGCCGCCATGGGCCTGCTTGTTTCCAACTGCTGCATGCTGGCGGGCATGCTTTTGCTGCTCTCCTTCCATAAGGATTTCAAACGATACGAGCTCGTGTCGCGAGTCCCGCGCCCCGACCGGGCTCTTCTGGGAAAAATGTGGCGCCTTGGGCTCCCCATGGGGATCACCATCGGCCTCGAATCCTCGATCTTCTATGCTGCAGCCAACATGATGGGAATCATTGGGCCCGCTTCTCTTGCTGCCCACGCCGCCGTGACGCAGATTACAGCCTTGTTCTTCATGGTGCCCATCGGGGTGGGTCAGGCGGCAACAATCCGAGTCGGACTTGCTTTCGGAGCCGGAAGAATTGCCGCATTGAAGCGGGCTGGCTGGGTCGCATACGCACTGGGAGCCGGCGTCATGATCATCTATGCCGCTGCCATTCTTTGTGCTCCGGTTCTCTTCCTGTCAGCGTTTCTGGACGTTTCAGCGGATCGAAACGCCGCGGCATTCGCCGTCGCCCAACAACTGCTCGTCATCGCTGCTTTCTTCGCCGTTGCCGATGGAATCCAGGTGGTCTGCATCGGCATGCTCCGCGGCCTGCATGATTCCAAAGTGCCGATGTATATCGCCTTGATTGGATATTGGGGTTTGGCGCTACCCTTGGGCGCCGTCTTGGCGTTCCATTATCAGCTTGCCGGTGTCGGCGTATGGATCGGGCTTGCGGTTGGTTTGACACTGGTTGCGATCCTCGTGACGTATCGCTGGATCACAATGACCAGGCGCTTGATCGAGGGACCCAAAGGCTCGTTTGCCAGTGCAACGGCGGTCGACGGCTGAGGCCGGCGACGGGTCGGCGACCCTGGGAGTCAGGGGCGTCGGTTTTGCACTCGAGCGTTGTCGAGCAGGATCATCAGCGGTGCCAAGAGGGCGATCGCGAGCCGCGTCCAAGCGGCCACAGTCTCTCCCATCGTCCACAGGGTTGCGGCGCTGAGGAGGCACCATAGGACAGGGACCGGCATCAACAGGAGCAACGCCCTGCCCCGAAGCATCAGGATCACGCCCAGCGTACCGAAGGCCGTTGGATCGGGCGCCATGCCGAAGAGCTCCGATGCCATCACGCCACGGCCCTGCCAGGCAGCCAGAAGCGGAAAACCCAGGATCGCAAAGGCCAACACGCCAAAGCCGACCCACGCGGCCGGGCGCGAGAGATCAAAGGTCACCGGCACATACCGACAGGCCGCCGCGAAGAGCAGAAGACCTTCGACCATGAAGATTGGCGCTAAATAAGCAGCTGCCCAGTTTATCGTCGCGTATCGTGTCCAGAAAAAGAGATAGGCGACCAGTATCCAGATCATCGCCAGTAAGAAGGACACTGCTCTTGCTGACGATGGCCTTTGCCAGAGCGACAGGATGAGGATGATTACTCCCACCGCGATCATCAATGCCGGCAACGGCCACAGCGACGCATTCTGAAGCTCGAACATCCGCCAATAAACGCGCGGCGAGAAGAGCAGGAAATCCTCCGGCCGATACGTCCACCATTCGGACATCAGATATTTCTCACATGCTCCGCGATGCGGATGCGCATCTCCGAGTCCGGCATCGGGCCGCTCGCGGCCAAAAGGTTCTCACGCACATGGTCGACGCGCGTCGTGGCCGGAATGGCCACCGTCAGTGCGGGATGGGAAATGATGAATTTGAGGATCAGCTGCGCCCAGGTCGCAACGCCGAGGTCACCCGCCCAGGCCGGCATCGGCACACCCTCCAGCCGGCGCGTCAAGGCCCCTTGTTGGAAAGGCCTGTTCGCAATCACGGCGATGCCTCGGTCCATTGCCAGAGGCAGCAGCCGTTGCTCGGCCTCCCGATCGACAACGTTGTAGGTGAGCTGAACGAAATCCAGAGGTACTTTCCGCATGATCTCCTCGACGAGATCGTGCCGCCGAGCTTCCGAGGTGGTTATTCCGATGTAGCGGAGCTGACCCTCTGCCTTCATGTCCGAGAGGGTTCGCAGGTGTGGCTCCCAGGCCAGGAGATTATGGACCTGCATCAGGTCGAAACGCTTTACGCCCCACAGTTCTTTCGATTCGGCGATCTGGGCCGGACCATTCTGGCCTGAAGAGGTCCAAACCTTTTCCGCCGAGAAGAGGCTCGGCGGATATCCGAGCTTTTTCAATCCATACCCGACGACCGGTTGGGACGACCCATACATGGGCGATGAATCGATCATTGCACCGCCGGCCGCAAAGAAAGCGGCCATCACCTCTGCGCATTCATCCCGCAGGACCGGGTCGTCCCCGACATTGAAGGTGATCCACGTGCCCAGTCCAACAGCGGGAATCTCTTCGCCACTGGAGGGTATGCGGCGGGCATCGGGGATTACCGTTTGAGCGTGGAGCCCCGAGGGTAGAAGCATGCCCGAGGCTAAGGCTGCGGATGTCTTTAGAAAGGTACGCCTGGTCGTTCGCATTCATTATCCTGGTTCAGGGGAGAGTGCCCCATGAGCCAGGGGAGGGAAAGGTGTGCCGGCCTCACACTGCCGTGAGTTTCCACGCCCCTGGGCTACCAATGTGAGATGCGGGGAAGCACAAGGGCGCCGATTGCGGCGAGCCCGGCGATGGCGATGCTGTACCAGGTGGCCACGAAAAGCGGCGAGTCGTCCGGGCAATGAGCGGCATAGAAGGCCGCTGCCAATCCGCCGGCCAGCAGTCCCGCAACCGCTCCGGCGAGAGCCGGATGGGTTGGCGCTCCATGGCGGAGCGCCAACAGAAAAACCACCAAGGGCCCGGCACCGATCAGCGGAATAAACGTCAGGCACACCGTGCTGTTGACGCCGATCAGACGCGCGGCCCAGTCCGAACTGGGGACCACTGCGAGCTCAAATGCTACGGAGACCGCCAGCAAGAGCGGTGCGGTCAAAAGCAACAGGAGCAGAGAACGTGACCCTTCAGCAGGGCGCGCCATTCTCCGCACGACAATGAAGGCACTGATCATCAAAGCGAAGGTGACGACAAACTTGAGGATGAAGCGAACGGAGTTCAGGGATTCCACAGCGTCTGATCTGGGGCCCAACATGACCATAAACATCGCTGCGGCGATGACGACCGCGACGGCTCCCGCGATCAACCACGCCCTTTCGAGCGGCATCGAACTGCGGCCAGTGTCCGCGGCTATTGCCCTGATGAGATCGTCGGTCTTCATCTCACTCCCGTCCAAATCGCCGCGCGATGGCGGCCAGGCCGCGGTGCAAAGCTACCCGCACGGCGGTTTCCTTCATGCCAAACTTCCTTGCCGTGTCCGCAATCGAACATCCCTCGACTGCAATTGCGGCGACTACGGAACGTTGTCCCGGGGCAAGAGAGTCCAGAACTCGTCCGATATCGCGATCACTCACTGTCTCGGCCTCCGGCTGCGCCCAGGTTTCTTCAATCTCGGCAATTTCGATCTCCACATGCCGGCCCCGGCGTCGGAAGGCGTCGATCAGCTTGAACCTGGCGATGGCATAGACCCAGGGAAGCACCGCCGCATCGGGCAACCAGGTGTGACGCTTCAAGTGAATCGCAAGAAGCGTCTCCTGGACGATATCCTCAGGATCAACCCCGCCCTGTAAGATCTTGCGGCGGGCATAAGCTCTCACGAGTCGGGCGGTGCGATCCAAAAAGACGGCGTAAGAACGTTCGTCTCCCGCGATCGATGCACGGAGCAGATCGGCCAGTTCCTTATCCTCCCTGCCGTTCAACCCGCGTTACCCCTCATACGCCGCAGCAGCGGTTTTGTTACATGACTGGCGGAAAGATTATCCAAACAAACCCACTCAACGATCACGAATTCGTGTCGGAGAGGCAGAGTAACGCGAGACCTCCTCTTATCGAAGTGATCATTGCGCAGCCGATTGCGGCACGCAGACAAGATCAACTGGAGACGTTTCATGAACCGTTCAACTCTCGCCCTCGCGCTCGCTGGCTCCCTCGTCACCGCTGTTACAGGGAATGCTTTTGCCGCGCCGCTCAAGCCCGAGCAGATGGCCGGCAAGGAGAAGTGCTACGGCATCGCCCTCAAGGGCCAGAACGACTGCGCAGCCGGGGCCGGAACGACATGTGCCGGCACTTCAACCAAGGATTACCAGGGCAATGCGTGGAAAGCGGTCCCCGTTGGGACCTGTGTCACGATGCAGGGCGGAGGCCATATGGGCTCCCTGACCCCGATGAAGAGCTGAGCTCGATGGGGGTTGTGCGAGCAGCCCCCTCTCCTCGACCAGACCCAAAATAATTGAAGCGTGGTGCGACCGATGAGCCATACGACAGCCACTTCAGACGGATTGCCTGCCCGAGCCGGGGTCGGCCTGAAGCCCGAGCATTATGACCATATCCTGCAGCACCACCCCGACATTGGATTTTTCGAGGTTCATGCGGAAAACTACATGGGTGCAGGAGGACCACCGCATCGGTATCTTGAAGCCGTCAGGAGCCACTATCCGTTGTCGCTCCACGGCGTCGGCCTTTCTCTCGGTGCTGCACGACCCCTGGACAGGGCGCATCTGTTGCGACTGAGGGGACTGGTCGAACGCTACCGGCCGCACAGCTTCTCCGAGCATCTCGCCTGGTCGACCCACGACACGGGCTTTCTCAACGACCTGCTGCCGCTCCCCTATACAGGCGAGACGCTGGACCGGGTCGTGGCGCATATCGACGAAACCCAGCAGACGATCGGCCGGATGTTGCTGTTGGAGAACCCGGCGACCTATGTGCTCTTCGACGAGAGCACCATCGATGAAATCGACTTCCTCGAGGCGATCGTGACCCGCACCGGCTGCGGTCTGTTGCTCGACGTCAATAACGTGGTGGTCTCATGCGTCAACCACCGGTTTGATGCGCAGGCCTATGTCGACCGCTTTCCCGTCGAGTGGGTCGGCGAGATCCATCTTGCAGGTTATGACGAGACCCTCGACGAAAGCGGCGGCCGACTTCTGATCGATGCCCATGGCTCACCGGTGAAGACCGATGTGATGGCATTGTACGCGCATGTGCTCTCCCGGCGGGGACCGGTTCCAACCCTCATCGAATGGGACAACGACGTTCCGGACTTCTCCACGCTTCAGAATGAAGCGATGCGGGCGGAAGCGCTGATGGCCCAGGAGGCCAGACGGCGCAACCAGATGCGGGCGGCCTAAGCCATGAGCCATGCAGGCAGCCAAACGGAGTTCGTCCAAGCATTGCTGAATGCGGACCGGCCGGTGCCGGACGGGATCAGCACTTCCGGCAGACAGATCGAAGCATCGCGTTTCTCGGTCTACCGAAACAATGTCTTCGTCGGCCTCACCAAGGCCCTGGCGCAGCGTTTCCCGGTGACGGAGCGTCTCGTGGGGAGCGATTTCTTCTTCGCCATGGCGCGCATCTATGCCCAGGCCCACCAACCGGCATCGCCGCTGATGATCGAGTATGGAGATACATTTCCCGATTTCATCGCGGAATTTCCGCCGGCTGCCGAGATCGGCTACCTCGGCGACGTGGCGCGTCTCGAAGCTGCCTATACGCAGGCCTATCATGCTGCAGATCAAGGCGTGCTCGACATCGAGATGCTCCAGGAGATACCGCCGGAGATGCTGGTGAACATCCGGCTCCTGGCTCATCCATCGGCTACGCTCCTCTGCTCCTTGTATCCCGTGGGATCGATCTGGGGAGCACATCAGAGCGAAACCGTCTCATCCATCCCGCTCTGGGCCGGCGAAACCGTTCTGGTGGTGCGGCCGGAGATGAGCGTCAACGTGCATATCCTGCCGTCAAGCGACACAGAATTCGCGCAGCTTCTACTTAGGGGAGCCTCCTTGGGGGAGGCCGCCGAAGCAGCCTTCGCGGTCCCGTCGACGTTCGACTTCGGCGTCGCACTAAAGGGTCTCGTGGAGCTCGGCGCTTTTGCCGGTATCGATCGGAGAGACCTGTCATGAGCATCAATACAATGGGGTCGCATTCACCCGGACGCTTCCCTCTGGCGAACCTTGTCTCCAAGTCGGCCGGTTTGCTGGCAGCCATTCCCCAGTCGATCCCGCTCCTGGCGTTACGCATAGCGCTGGCGGTCCCGTTCTTTTTCTCGGGCCTCACCAAGTGGGATGGCTTCCTTCAGCTGTCAGCGGGAGCGCATTTCCTGTTCGAAGAGGAGTTCAGGCTGCATCTCTTCGGCAGCGCGATCCCCTATCCCTTTCCCATTGCAATGGCGACGGCAGCCGGCATTGCGGAGATCATCCTGCCGATCCTGCTCGTGGTGGGATTGGGGACGCGCTTCGCGGCGCTTGGTCTTCTCGTCATGACGGCCATCATCCAGATTACGATCCCAGAGGGATGGGCGAACTTCCACCTGCCCTGGGCCGCAATGGCTCTGACATTGATGGTGTTCGGGGGCGGCCGGCTCGGGATCGACGAATTCCTCCACGCGAGGAGCACAGGGGCCGTTTGATCGCTCCGCATCCGAGATGTAAACCGAGCTCAATCCGCCTTCTTCTCACCCGTGAATCGGGGTATTTGATGGTCCAGTCTGCCCGGATCCATCTCGCGTGGGGCGAAGGCAAGAATGTGCACACTGCCGACTTTTCGATGGGCTTCACAAGCGGATTACGACACGCTTGGCGACGTGATGTTCGACGCCATTCGCAACGGGACGAGCCCCTATAGCGAAAGCCAGAGAGAAGCGTGGCTCGCGGCGCCCAATCGCGGAGATGAATGGCACGAGAAACTCCGAGCCCAAGCGGTCATCGTGGCGGAATCGGAAGACATGGTGCTTGGGTTCATGACCTTGGCTCAAAGCGGTTATATCGATCTGGCCTTCATACGGCCCGCGGCGCAGGGGAAGGGACTGTTCAAAGGCTTGTTTGCTCATATCGCGGACAAGGCACGCGAGAACAATGAGACCCGCCTGTGGGTGCATGCCAGCCTGAGAGCGGAGCACGCTTTTCGGGCCGTCGGCTTCGAGGTCATCAGCAGAGAAATCGTCGCTCGGGCCGGCGAGCGCCTCGAAAGGTGCGTCATGGAGCGACTGATCCCGAAAGCCAGCTGATGCCACATTCAGTGCGCGCAAGCGGCAGCATACCCCTTGGAGCAGATGGCGGTTCTGCAGTAGTCCCCATGGCCGGGGCCTGCAATACGCGAAGCCGAGAGCGCATTGCAGGCTGCCGCTGCGGTTAGCTCACGCCTTGGGTGCCCGAGGACCTCACAATGACGCGTGAACTGACGGGGACGCGGCGGTAGAGGTCGATCACATCCTCGTTCAGGAGGCGAATACAGCCGGAAGAGACCGATTGGCCGATCGACCACGGCTCGCTGGTCCCATGGATCCGGTACAAAGTATCCCTTCCATTCTCATAGAGGTACAGCGCTCGCGCACCCAGCGGGTTCTCCGGGCCTCCCGGCATCCCCCTCGCCCATTCCCGCAGACGCGGTTCGCGTTCGATCATTTCCGCCGGAGGGGTCCATGTCGGCCACTGTGCCTTGCGAGCGATGATGGCGTCACCGCTCCAACCAAATCCTTCCCGGCCGACACCAACGCCATATCGCAGCGCCTGCCCTCCCTCCAGAACGAGCCAGAGGTACCGAGCCTCAGGATCGACGATGATGACGCCAGGATCTTCGCCGCTGGAATCTTGAACAATTTGACGCCAAAACTGCTTGGCGATCTTCGACCGGTCAACCGGTTGCAAGGGAAATGGCTCCGACACATTCAATGCCGAGCCGAGAGGTTCTCGAGCTCGAGCCGCAGGAGCGGCATATGTGGCGATGGCCAACGCGCCCAATGAGGCCGTGAAGTTCCGACGAGTAAACATCTTTCTCTCCGTTCAAAGCTGTGCGGCGACACGCTCGAAGCGAGGCCGCTAGAATTCGCAATGTCAGACGGAGAGAGTTTTCGGGGGACGGTGAGGCGTTGGAGTCGCGCGGCTTCTCAGGGCTGCCTCGAAAGGCGGGACAATGGCGCAAAGCCGGGTTTCGAGGCGGGGAAGCGAGTCGAGGACGGCCGGCTTGAAGAATGGGCACGACAGGGCGCCACTTCCATTCTGGCACCGCTTGACGAAGCCGCCTGCCTGCTCCTGAGCGGAGCCCTCCTTGGCCGAGATGTCCGCCGCAACGGTGGCCGCCGATTCCCATGCCACAACCCTGGCCTCGGCGGTCTGGCTCCGTGGCAGCGCCGTGGTCACGAGCACAAGGGCTATTGCGAGAAATAAATGGACCAGCGACCTCATACGGACTTAGTGATCGCAACAGCGAGAGAGTGCAAGTTGTCGAGGATCACAAGCAGGTGAAAGGTTGAGTCGAATGTTCGAATCCACCGAGGAAATCCGGCATGTGCTGCAGAGCGCGGGTGTCGTCGACACGCATTATCATGTGGGACCTGAGCTTCTGGTCCGTCGCTACGACGTCAAAACCCTAGCCGACGTCGCTGCGCCCTTCGGCGCGACTCTGGTCCTGAAGAATCATACTTATCCGACGACCCCTTTGGCCGCATTGGCACGCGCGCGCTTCGGAGCGAACTTCTTCGGCGGGGTCGTCCTCAACAAATTCGTCGGAGGCCTGAACCCGGCTGCCGTCGAGGGCGCCATGTCGGGCAATAGGGCCAAGGTCGATGACCCTGCAACGGACACCTCTCCCGTCGTGGTGTGGATGCCGACGGTGCATTCGGTCGCCCATCTCGAGCTGCATGGCTTCAGCTTCGATCCACGTTGGTCCGGCTGTTGTACGCACGGGCATGAACCCACTCATCCACACCCCGAGAACAGTGAACCCGAGGCACCCGTGGTCGCTTTTGCCGGCGGGGTGCGCCCCACTCCCGAATTGATTGCCACTCTGGAGGCGATCGCGCAGCATGGCTGCATCCTCGCGACAGGCCATCTGTCAGGGGCGGAAGTCAAACGGTTGGTGCCGCTCGCGGTGGAAATGGGAATCCATCGGGTGATCCTGACTCATCCCCACCACCCTGCCATAAATCTGTCGGATGAAGATCAGCGGGAGCTCACGCGCTTCCCTCAGGTTTTCGCCGAGCATTGTTTTGCCATCCATACTCAAGATGGAGTTGCCCTCGACGCGTTCGCCTCCGCGATCCGCATGACTGGTCCCGAAAAGGTGCTCCTGTCCACCGACTTCGGCCAGGTCAACAGTGATCCGTTCCCCGAAGGCACCGTGCGCTACGCCGCGGAGCTTGCCGCAAAGCTCGACGGCTCGATCTCCAGATCCGAGTTCATCGCCATGTTCTGCGAGAACGGCCGGAGGGCCTTGAACACAGCGAAAAACAGCTGAATGCCAATGAGAGAGAACCGCTGATGACCCGTCCGCTCACGACACCCCCTCGGCATGGCCATCGCAGCATGCTCTATGCCGAGGTGAACACGAACCTCGATTCCCTCAATGCCCATATCGCGTTCATCGGCATTCCTTACGGCTCCGCCTATACCATCGACGAGGTGAGCAACGACCAGAGCCGTGCGCCCACGGCCATCCGCCAGGCCACGGACCGGGCTGTGCGACACCTCGACCGTTATGATTTCGATGTCGGCGGCCCGATTTACGACGGTCGGGACGTGAGGGTCGTCGATTGCGGCGATGTCATCGGAGATCCCAAGGACCCCGGCGCCCATTATCGAAACGCCGAGTCCGCCATACGCAAGATCCTTGCAGCCGGCGCCTTACCCCTCATCATGGGCGGCGATCACGGAATTCCCATTCCCGTTCTGCGTGCGTTCGATGATCAAGGACCGATCACCCTGATCCAGATCGATGCCCATCTGGACTGGCGCGACCAGATCAACGGTGTCCATGACGGCCTCTCAAGCCCCATGCGTCGAGCCTCAGAGATGGCCCATGTCGAAGACATCTTTCAAATCGGCATCCGGGCCCAAGGCACCGCGCGGCCAGAAGAATATGAGGCAGCACTCGCCTATGGCGCCCACATCATCACCGCCTATGAGCTGCATGATGCTGGCATGGACGCTGTTCTCGATCGCATTCCCGATGGAGGCCGTTACTACATCACAATCGACGCGGACGGCATGGATCCTTCCGTTATGCCGGCGGTTGCCGGTCCTGCGCTGGGTGGCGTGACCTATGTTCAGGCTCGCAAGCTCTTGCATGGGCTCGTCCGGAAGGGCCGTATCGTGGGAATGGACATCGTCGAAATCACACCGTCAAAGGACGTAAACCAGCTCACGGCAATCGCCGCCGGCCGACTTTTCGTCAATCTTATCGGTGCGGCCGTCCGAGCCGATTACTTTGGAGTGGCCGGCGATTAAATTGCTGCAATGCAGCAACGAAGTTGTAGCGCGTGCATTACTCTTCCATCGCCCGCTACAGGCTTGGCAGCTTACAAGGAAAAGTCATGAGATCCATTTCCGACACGATCGGAAGGCTAGAGCGGATGCGCAATCTCAGCACCGGTCACACAAGATCAGGTGGGGGAAGGCTCTCCGTATTGACGGATTTCGGCTCAAATCCGGGTTCGCTCGCTGCCCATACCTATGCGCCTGCCGATTTGCAGAGTGGTTCGCCCCTGGTCGTCGTCCTGCACGGATGCACTCAGAACGCGACCGACTATGACATTGGGTCCGGCTGGTCCAAACTGGCCGATGATGCCGGCTTCGGCATCCTGTTTCCCGAGCAACCGCCGATCAACAATCAAAACCGATGCTTCAACTGGTTTGCCCGGGACGATATCCGTCGTGACCGCGGCGAGGTCCACTCGATCAAGCAAATGATCGACAGTTTTGCGAGCCAGCACAGCATCGATCCCGATCGCATCTTCATCACCGGGTTATCGGCCGGTGGTGCAATGGCTTTGGCGATGCTCGCTGCCTATCCCGAGGTCTTTGCAGCAGGTGCCGTCGTCGGCGGATTGCCCTATGGGACTGCCTCCTCCGTGCCCGAGGCCTTCGACAGGATGCGCGGGCACGGGCTCCCGGGTTCCGCCGCCCTCACCCAGCACGTCCGCAGTGCCTCCTCGCACGAGGGCCCCTGGCCTGCCCTCTCGATCTGGCATGGAACCCAAGACAAGACCGTGGATCCCGCGAATGTCGCGGCGATGGTCAACCAGTGGAAGGGCCTCCATCAATTGGACGCGACCCCCACTCACCTGGAAAAGGACGGCAGGCTTGTCCGTGAAGTCTGGCGCGACAGGATGGACCGGGTCGTCATCGAGACCAACCTGGTCAACGGGATGGGCCACGGTACGCCCTTATCCACGGAAGGACCGCAGGGATACGGCCGCCCCGGGCCCTTCATGCTGGAAACGGGGCTATCATCCACTCTTCACATCGCGCGGTTCTTCGGGCTCGTCGACTCCATGGACGTCGCGCGAAAGGCTCCCCATACTGACGCGGCCACCGCCCCCTCGCCGCGCGCCAAAACCTCGGCTGCACCACCTGTTTCCACTCAGCCAAGCATAACCAGCCGATCGGCGGGGCATCCGCCCTCTAAAATCGGCCAGATCATCGAAAAAGCGCTGCGGTCTGCCGGATTGATGAACTAAAGCCGTGCAAGCGTGGCGGGCGCTCTATTGAACCAACCCGCGGGTTCTCGCCAATTGGAGGGCTGAGGCCAGTTCATCAATTTGATATGGCTTGGCCAGAATCGGCAAACCCTCTGCCTCAGCCGATGTCTTTGCGGCCTCGGCATATCCGCTTGTGAGGAGAACAGGCATCCCCTCTCGCCGTCTTCGCACTTCCCGCGCGAGGTCGACGCCGTTCATGGTTCCAGGCATCATGATATCGGAAAATACGATGTCGATCGTACGATCATTCGACAATGCCCCGAGAGCCGCAGCGGCGCTGGACACCCGGATGACGTCATAGCCCAGCTGCAACAGCATTTCGTTCACGAGAGCTGCCACTTCTTCGTCATCCTCGACCAGAAGCACGCAACCCGCCGCGGTCGGCTTGTGGGTTCCCCCATGGAGATCGATCAGATGATGCTCCACCGCTGACGGCGATGATGCAGCCTTGGGGAGGTAAAGAGTGATCGTGGTCCCCTGTCCCATCTCGCTGTCGATTTCGATCGTTCCTCCCGACTGCTGTACGAAACCGTGGACCTGTGCGAGACCCAAGCCTGATCCGCGTCCGATTTCCTTCGTCGTAAAGAACGGCTCAAACACGCGCGCCTGGACATCCGGAGCGATCCCGCAACCGGTGTCGCTGATCGACAAGCTCACAAAATCACGAGCTTCGTTTTCGATTTTATCGCGTGAGTTGTTTGCTCGGACAGTGATGGTGCCGCCGTTGGGCATGGCATCCCGAGAGTTGACGGCGAGATTCAGGACAACGAGTTCAAGTTCGCCAGGATCAACCTCCACCGGCCACAAATCGTCCGGGAAATCAAACGTGACATGGACGTCGCCGCGCAGGCTTCGATCCAGGAGCTCTCTCATTCCGCCAATCTGGCAGGCAAGGTCCACGGATTCCGGTTTCAGCTCCTGACGCCGCGAGAATGCAAGCAGTTGACGGGTCAGACTGGCGCCACGCTGCGCAGCCCGCTGCATCCCTTCCATCAGCCGCAGCCGGCGATCCGGATCAGACTGGCGATCCAACATCGCAAGCCCTCCCGAGATCACCATGAGCAAGTTATTGAAGTCATGAGCCACGCCGCCCGTGAGCTGGCCAATGGCTTCTATCTTCTGGGCCTGGCGCAACGTCTCCTCGACGCGGGCCCGCTCGTTCATCTGAGTGCGCAGGTTACGATTTGCTTCCTCAAGCTCCCGAGTGCGAGAGACAACTTCGTTTTCCAGCCCCTCGGCGGACCGCCGCTGGGCTTCCATAAGCACCCTCACCTCATATTGCCGCTTCCTTGCGCGCAAGGCTGCCCGGAGGGCCGTGGTCAGGGTTATCGGCTGCACCGGTCTTTCTAGAAACGATACGTTGTGTAGAGAATCGATCAATCTCTGCCGCCATGCAGCCACAGCAGGCTGATCTTGGCGACTGGTCAAGACAATGAAGGGGAGATCCGACCATGCCGGTTGACGCTGAACCCACAGCGACAGCGCTGTGATATCTTTCCCGAAAAGGCCTTCCTCGGCGATGAATACTGCTGCCGCACCCCGATCGATCTGCTGGATCAACTGAGAGAGATCAACACAGTTGTCGGCCAGAATCCCTCCCTTCCTGAGCAAAGCCGTCGAGGCAGAGCCGTCCCTGCCGATGGGCGCAAAGACGAGAACCCGAGCGTTGCGGTCGTCAAGCTGTCCCATTGTATTCTTCTGCTGTCGGCACAGTCTCTTCGGGAGAGTAGCGGGGCGTGCCGGTGAATATACCGCTGAAGCGCGTGGTCGGCTGACCCAGTTTGATCCCGCCGCCCGTCAAAGAAAAATCGCGAATGGTGTGCTCGTGATGGCCACTCCGCTTCTTCACCACGGAGAGTGCCCTGCGGACGGTTCCGTTCACTTCGAAATACCGCAGCATCAACACGGCATCGGCGAGATAACTGATATCGAGCGGCGTATCCATAGGACCCACAAGCCCGTGCTGGGCGAGGACCAGAATGGTCACGACGCCTTTGTGGCCGAGATAGGCAAGCAGCTCATGCATCTGGAGGATGAGAAAGCGCTCCTCTGGCATGGCATTGAGGTAGCCATTCAAACTGTCGATGACGATGACACGCGCTCCATCGACGTCGACACTTCGCCGTATGTTGGCGGCAAATTCGCCTGGTGAAAGCTCCGCCGGGTCTATCTGCTGATAGCGGATGAGCCCGGACTCAACATGCTCGCGCAGCGGGAGCCCAAGCGTGCGGGCCCTTGCCTCGATCGTTCCGCGCCCTTCATCGAACGCGAAAAAGACCGCATGCTCTCCACGATCCGCGGCAGCGATGGTGTAAGTCAGCGCCAGCGACGACTTGCCGACCCCCGCAGAACCGATCAAGAGAGCGTTGGTGCCGCGTTCGAGGCCGCCACCCAAAAGCTGGTCCAATTCCGGATTGCCGCTGGAGGTCACATCGCCTGTGAAACTCGTGTGATGTTCGGCAGCGACCAAGCGGGGATAGATCTCCAGCCCGCCTCGCTGGATCTTGAAGTCATGAAAGCCGCCACGGTATTGAATCCCTCGCATCTTGATCACCCGCAGGCGTCGACGCTCGGAGCCGTAATCTATGGCGAGTTGCTCAAGCAAAACCACACCGTGGGAAATTGAGTGAAGTTGGAGATCATTCTCCTGAGACGACAGATCATCCAACAGAATGACGGTGCATCGCCGGCTGGTGAAGAAGTGTTTCAGCGCCAGCACCTGACGCCGGTATCGCAGCGGGCTCTGAGCCAGCAGGCGCAGCTCCGACAGGCTATCGAGCACGATCCGGGTCGGGTTCAGCGCTTCCACCCGCTCAAAGATTAGTTTGGTCGTCTCGCTGAGCTCCATCTCCGCAGGATGGAACACGGTGATCTCACGCTCGGGGTCGAGTGACGTTTCGGGAGGCACAAGTTCAAAAATATCGACGCCGTCCAGCAACCAGCCGTGACGCTTGGCAACCAGCGTCAGCTCTCTCTTGGTCTCGGACAGGGTAATGTAGAGGACCCGCTCGCCATTACGCACGCCTTGCAGCAAAAACTCCAGCGCAATGGTCGTCTTACCGGTCCCCGGCCGGCCCTCATACAGATACAACCGGTTGGCATCCAAGCCCCCGCACAGGATGGTATCCAAACCGTGATTGCCGGTCGAAATGCGAGGGTTATCATCCTCGTCGATCTTCAAGGTCTGGTTCAGGTCAGGCATGCTCCGGTTCCGCCGTCATCGAAGCCCCAACAACGCAGATCGGTAAGCGTGGTTGCACAAGGCAGCTTGCACGGCTCCGTGCAACGGCCACTCACCGCCCGTTGAATATGGGAGTCCGCTTTGCGGAGAGGGCCTCTATCCCCTCTTGAAGGTCGGAACTGGCGTAAACTTCGCGGTACCAAGGAGTGCCGTCCTCGAATGTGAGTTGCGGCTCAAGGTACAGTCGCGACATCTCCTTGATCGACTTCAGGCTCAACGGTGCGTTTGAGACCAAGCTGTCCACAAAGCTCTCGGTCTCCTTCACCAACGTCTCCGGCGAAGCAACCCTCTCTACAAGACCTATTTGCAAGGCCTCAGAGGCGGAGATCACCACTCCCGTCATCAGCAACCGCTTGGCTTGGGGTACGCCCACAAGTCGGGCAAGCCTTTGAAGGTCCGGTGGGCATATACAGAAACCAATCTTCGAAATCGGTATTCCCAACCGGGCGGCATCGCTGCAGAAGCGAAAATCGCAAGCGTTTGCCAGCAAACAGCCGCCGCCGATGGCGTGACCATTCATCATGGCAATCACGGGCTTCGGGGCAAGGCTTATGGCCTCATGAAGGTGTTCGGCAGTCGCTTCGTAAGCGATCGCAGTTTCCGTGTCCGAGAATGCCTGCTTGAATTCGCGGATGTCTCCACCGGAGACGAAGACTCTGTCTCCGCCTCCCCGCAGAACGATGCAGCGCACCGATGGATCCCGTCCCAACTCTTCGATGAGTTCAGTCAGTTCCCGCATGGTTGCGGTATCCAGTGCATTGCGGACGTCAGGCCGGTCGATCACGACCCAAGCTGCGTGGTCCTTGATCTCAACGATCACAGAGTTGCTCATCGGTGGCCATCTCCGAGGAGGCATGCCTCTGCCATCATGGCCAAACCGCCGGCCTTATTGGAGGCCCATAGTTTTATACGGCCGTCTTCGCTGGCTGGGGCGGCATTGACGGTCATAGGGTCTCCTGCGAAGAGCGGTGAGAAGGCGCGGAAGGAAAATTTCTGCAGCGGCACCTTGGGCAGATTTCGGTTCACGAGATCGGCCAGCAACGTGGCGATCAGGGGGCCATGAACGACGAGGCCGGGGTAGCCCTCGATCCCGCGGGCATAATCGAGATCATAGTGGATCCGGTGCCCATTGAACGTGAGCGCGGAGTAGCGGAACAGGAGAGGTGCGTCGGGAGTGACCGTACGGTGCCAGGCTGCGTGATCCGCGACAGTTTCCGTCGCCTTGACGGCCGCACCCCCCAAGCCCCTGTAGACAATGTCATGCTCCTCGACGATTGCGGCGGGATTGCCTCGTTCCGCAATCTCATGGCGAACGGTGACAAAGATAAGCCGGCCGCTACCGCCGGTCTTCTCCTTGACCGCCGCTATGGTCGATCGTCTCGTTACATGTGCGCCCGTCGTCAGAGGCCTCAGAAAGGAGACACGACCTCCCGCCCACATCCGCCGCGGCAGATCGTGAACGGGTGGGAGAAAGCCGCCGCGCATGGGGTGACCGTCAGATCCCAAGGAGGATTGCGGCGCACTTGGCAGAAACAAGAGCCAATGTGCCAGGGTGGGTACCGGATCACCCTCCTCAAATGGGGGATCGCCGCGATCGAAAGTCGCGGACCAGCGGTCGAGAGCCGACGCGGACACCCAATCTTCTGCAGTTTCTTCCCGACCCACCCAATCGCCAAAGGAACTCACGCCCATTCCCCCTGACGGATGACCGGCCTGCGCGATCCATCCTCATGGAGACCATCTACGTCGATTTCCGCCGAGCCGATCATCCAGTCGATGTGAATGAGGCTCTTGTTTCCACCTTGGGCCGCGATCTCGTCGGCGCTCAGCGCGGCACCGTTGCGGAAGCATTTCGAATAGCACTGCCCCAGGGCGATGTGCGAGGCCGCGTTCTCATCAAACAGCGTGTTGTAGAAAAGAAGGCCGCCTTTGGAGATCGGGGAAGAATGAGGCACCAGGGCCACTTCACCGAGACGGCGGGCCCCATCGTCAGTGTCCAAAACCTTATTCAAGACTTCCAAGCCGCGCGCAGCACTGGCCTCCACGATCCGGCCCTCCTCGAACCTGACTGAAATCTCGTCGATGAGGGTCCCCTGATACGACAGAGGCTTCGTGCTCGTGACATAGCCCTGCACCCGGCGCGCGTGGGGCGTGGTGAAAACCTCCTCGGTGGGAATGTTCGGATTGCAGGTTACGCCGTTCTTGGCGGTCGAGGCGCCCCCTTGCCATTCGTGTCCATCTGCTAAGCCAATGGTCAGGTCAGTTCCCGGTCCGGTGTAATGCAAGGCGTGAAAGTTCTGGCCGTTCAACCATTCGGTCCGAGTCCGCAGCTCGGCATTATGGGTTTTCCAAGCCGCCACAGGATCGTCGTTATCGACGCGGGAGGCCGAAAAAATCGCTTCCGCAAGCTTCGCTACGGCGATGTCTTCCTGATCATCAGGGAATACCAGTTTCGCCCAACTCAGGGTCGGATAGGCGATGATGTTCCAGTTGATGTCAAAGCCGGCGATCTTCTCCAGGGCCGGCTGATAGGCGATGGAGTTTGCCTTGTTTGCTCGCGCCACTTTCGAGGGATCCTGGCCAGAGAGAAGCATCGGATTGTCGCCGACGATCGCGAGGCGGGCCGTGTTTCCAGCGAAGGCTTTTGCAATGCCATCGAAAAGCCAGGACGGTGCGCGATCGAAACTCTCATCGGATGCGAATTTGTAGCGGGCAAGCGTCACGTCTTCATCTGCAAGCATGGGCGTGACGAGGCCAGCGCCCGCCCGGTAGGCATGCTCCGCAATTCGCCGCACCAGAGGCAGCGCTGACACGGGTGCCGTCAAGAACAAGTCCTGTCCGGCCTGAAGCTGCAATCCGACGCGGATCGCGACCTCGGCAAGCCGGTCCAGCTTCACCGGATCAATGGATGTCGTCAGCTCGCGGGGATGCAAATTCATCAGTAGCCTATTCGATTCAATAACACGCTCCCACGTTAACCGCGGTCGCGCGAACTATGAATGTGAAATTTGGTCACCGCCACCGGACGTGACCCGGAACCTTGTCCGCAGCAGTTGCTTCGGATCCGCGCTGGTGCCGACGCACACTTCAAATTCTCCAGGCTCGACCGCACAGGTGAGATCGAGCCCAGGGAAGGCAAGATCAGAAACCGGAAGGGTCATTCGCACCGTCGAACGCTCCCCTGGTGCCGGGCGCGCCTTAGCGAAACGCTTCAGTTCGAGCAAAGGTCTGGCAACACTTGCCACTGGATCCCGCAGGAAGAGGAAAATCGTCTCCTCTCCCGGGACCCCTCCGTTGTTGACCACGTCGACCGACATTATGATCTGGCCGTCGACAGGCACAGAGCCGGACTCCAGGCGAAGATTTTCGACCGTGAAGTTTCCATAGGACAGGCCATAACCAAAGGGAAACAACGGGGTCACATCGATGTCCAGATACTTGCTGGTGTAATGATCATCCGTGTTGGCAGGCCGGCCTGATGGCCGCTGGGCATAGAAGATCGGGACCTGGCCGAGTTCGCGCGGCCAGGTCACGGACAGGCGCCCACTTGGATTAAACCGGCCCACAAGGATATCGGCGATGGCGTTGCCAGCCTCGGTGCCCAGCCACCAGGTTGCCATCACCGCACTCGCCCGCTCGACGATGGAGGAGATCAGCAGTGGACGCCCGGCTGAGAGCAAGACGATTGTGGGTTTGCCGAGGTCGAGAACCGCATCGACGAATTCCTGCTGGCACCCCGGGAGCCCCGGAGACGACCGGCTGGCTGCCTCGCCGCTCATGCGCGCGCCCTCGCCGACCGCAAGGATGACGATGTCCGCCGAGCGAGCTGCCTCCAGGGCCAGGGGAATCGCGCTCCGGTCTTCTTCGGATAAGGAGACGCCCTGCTCACAAATGATATCGCAGTCGGGTAAAGCGCTGGACAGACCTTCGAGGATGGTGACCGGGTCACTCGCCTGACCTGCGGCGGACCAGGGTCCATTCATTTCGGAACGGGCGTCGGCCAATGGCCCAAGGAGGGCGATCCGGCGTCTTTCCATCGTCAGCGGCAGGAGGCCGTCATTCTTCAGGAGGACGATAGAGTGCCTTGCAACGTCCCGGGCCAAAGCCCGGGAGGGGCTGTCGCCCGAAACAGTCAGCGACACCTTGCGGCCGCGACGAAAGGGGTCGTCGAACAGACCCAAACGCTCCTTGAGCGAGAGAACGCGGCGAACAGAGGCATCGATTTCCGGCATTGAGACGAGACCGCGCCGCAGGGCTTCCGGGAGGCCCTTCGAGTAGGCGTTCGCCATCATGTCGATGTCGACGCCCGCCTTCAGCGCCAAGGCTGCCGCCTCCGCAAGGTCTGCGGCAACGCCATGATTGAGCAGTTCCGCAATCGCGTTGTAGTCGCTGACCAGCACGCCCTCGAAGCCCAGTTCGCCCCGCAGAACATTCCGCAAGAGGTAGCGGTGAGCCGTCATCGGTATGCCCGCGACATCGTTAAAGGCGGGCATGATCGCCGCGGCGCCGGCTTTCACCGCCGCCTCGAAGGGGGGCAAGTAGACTTCCCGCAGAGTGCGCTCGGAAATGTCCACCGATGCATATTCCCGACCGGCCGTCGGCGCCCCGTAGGCGCAGAAATGTTTCACAGTCGCGACGACGCTCTCGGCAGCGGAAAGGTCAGACCCCTGAAAGCCTCGTACTTTTGCAGACCCAATGCGCTGCGCCACGTAGGTGTCTTCGCCCGGGCCTTCGGCGAGACGTCCCCAACGCGGATCGCGCGCAATGTCCAGCATGGGCGCGAAAACCATGTTCAGACCGTCCTCCGCCGCCTCGATCGCGGCCTGACGCGCCGTGCTCTCCCAGATCTGTTCGTCGAAAATGCCGGCCTCCGCGGGCCCGATGGGGAAAATGGTGCGCTGACCATGGACCGTATCGAAACCCAGAAGCAGGGGGATCCCCAGGCGGGATTCTTCCACTGCCAGCTTCTGGACAGCATGAGCGGCTTCTGCTCCCCACAGATTGAGCATGTTGCCAATGAGTCCGGCGCGTATGCCTTCCGTGGAATCGCCGGCGATCGTGGGCCCGGTGATCACGAAATTCGCCGTGATCATGTTCAACTGGCCAATCTTCTCATCGAGCGTCATGCGCGCGATCAGCTCATCCACATGCCTCATCCTGACCTCGCAGTTGCAATTTTCGACCTTCGCGTTCTACACCAGAGGTGCGCTACCATTGCGTCGATCGGCACATGCCCATGAACGTTCCCACCGCCCAAGCTCCGGAAACGATTCCGGACGATCATCACTCGGTCGCCCGCTCCTTACCTATCGAATTGTTCATGCTGGTACAGGCCTTCCTGCGGTCCCCCCAGCTCAAGTCCCTGATCGTCATCGGCGTTGCAACAGTGCTCGTGGTGGGGGCGACCGCCTACGGGCAAGTCAAGCTGAACGCCTGGAACGGCCCCTTCTACAACGCTCTGGCGCGCAAGGACCTGGAGAGCTTTCTCCACCAGCTCGTGGTGTTCGGAGTGATCGCCAGCGCCCTGCTGGTGCTGAATGTCGCGCAGGCATGGCTCAATCGGATGACGCAGCTGAAACTGCGCCAGGGGCTGACGGGAGAGCTCCTCAACCAGTGGCTGGTGCCCAAGCGTGCCTTCCGCCTCGCCGGCTCCACAATAGGCTCGAATCCCGATCAGCGCATTCAGCAGGACGCGCTCAATCTCACTCAGCTGTCGGCAAATCTCGGCATAGGCTTGTTGCAGTCGTCCTTGCTGCTGGGGAGTTTCGTTGGCGTCTTATGGGGCCTTTCGGAAGGAGTGGTCATTCACTTCCAGGGGCAGAATTTCAGCATTCCGGGCTATATGGTCTGGTGCGCGCTCTTCTATGCCGGTCTGGCCTCCTGGCTGAGCTGGCTGGTAGGACGGCGGCTCATTCCGCTCGATGCCGAGCTTTATTCGCGTGAGGCGGACTTCCGCTTCTCCGTCGTTCATGTGAGCGAGAACAGCGATGCCATCGCATTGCATGGCGGCGAGGCGGACGAGAAACGCTACATCCTGCAGGTCTTCGACGCGCTGCTGGTCACCATGCGTCGCATCGTGTTTGCCACAACCGGGCTCATCTGGATCACGTCCGGCTATGGATGGTTCACCATCGTGGCTCCGATCCTCGTCGCCATGCCGGCTTATTTCGGCGGCGATCTGTCGTTCGGCGAATTGATGGTGGTCGTCGGTGCGTTCAACCAGGTGCAGCAGGCGCTGCGCTGGTTCGTGGACAATTTCTCCACGATCGCCGATTGGCGGGCGACTCTTCTCCGCATCGCCAGCTTCAATCGGGCCCTTCTGGCCATGGACGATCTGGAGCTCGGCAGAAGCCAAATCAGTGTCACCAGGGATGGCGGTGATCGACTGATCTTCGAGGACCTGCGGCTCGACACGCCCACCTGCTGCACGACGCTCGGAGAATCGCGGATCGAGATTCACCGCGGCGATCGCGTCCTCATCAGCGGCGCCTCGGGCAGCGGCAAGACAACCTTGTTCAGAGCGATCGGAGGGTTGTGGCCATGGGGCTCCGGTCATATCCGGCTGCCCTCAGACAGCGTGATGTTCGTCCCGCGACACCCGTATGTGCCAACGGGGACGCTGCGTTCCGCGCTGGCCTATCCCGCTCAGGAGGCTTCGGGTGCAGATGAAGAGCTGGTTAAGGTCCTGAAGAAGACCAGCCTTGGTCGGTTTGCCGGGGATCTCGATCGTGTCGCTCGCTGGGACAAGGAGATGAGTTTCGATGAGCAGCAATGCCTTGCCTTTGCACGGATCTATTTGCAGCGGCCGAAATGGGTGATCATCGACGAGGCCATCGATGGCGTTGACGACAATGGACGGCGGGTCATCTTCAGCATCCTCAAGGAAGACATGGCCGATGCCTGCATCATCTATATCGGGCGCGGCGCCTCCCAAGACGAGTTCTTCACGCGGAGCCTCACTCTGGTGGTCGAGAAGGTGGCGCCAAGTGCAAATTTAACCGATGCCGCGATAAGCTTGGGGGAAACCGAGCCGAGGCATCTTCCCGCCGCCACGTAGGATCCGCTCCATGCCGAATGAGACCACCCGCGCCAAAGACCTTCGCGACGAGGACCTTCTCGAGCTGGTCCAGCGGCAGACTTTCGGATTCTTCTGGGAGGGTGCGCACCCAGCAAGCGGTCTTGCCCGCGACCGGGCCATGACGACGCACGATCCCGACAACGACATCGTCGCGATCGGTGGCTCCGGTTTCGGCGTCATGGCCATCATCGTTGCAGTGGAGCGAGGATGGATTTCGAGGAGCGCAGCGCTGGAGCGGCTCGACATCATGCTCCGGTGCCTGGAGAAGGCCACCTGCTATCATGGCCTGTTTCCTCACTTCATGAACGGGCAGACGGGTGCCAGCATAGCGTTCTGGCGGAAGGACGACGGCGCCGATCTCGTCGAGACGGCGTTCTTGTTCATGGGGCTGCTGTGCGTCCGCCAGTATTTCGACACGGATACTCCCGAGGAGCGGCGCCTGCGGGAGCGTATCGGCTGGCTATGGCACGACACCGAATGGACGTGGCACACGCAGGGCGGCCGGGAAATCCTGTACTGGCACTGGAGCCCCAATAACGGGTTCTCGATGAACCACGAGATCCGCGGCTGGAACGAGTGCCTCGTCGCCTATGTCCTGGCCGCAGGTGCGCCAAAATATGCGATCGATCCGGCTGTCTACCACAATGGCTGGGCCCTGAACCGGAGGTTCCTGAACGGCCATCGCTACTACGGCATCGACCTGCCCCTGGGACCCCCTTTCGGGGGGCCGCTCTTCTTTTGCCACTACTCGTTTTCCGGCCTGGATCCTCGCGGCTTGAAGGACAGCTATGCCGATTACTACGAACAGAACCTCGCCCATACCCTGATCAACTACGAGCACTGCGTTCGAAATCCCAACGCGTATCCCGGCTATGGGGCGAACTGCTGGGGATTGACCGCCAGTGACGATCCCGACGGCTATGCCGCTCATGCGCCCGATGGTGGGAACGACAATGGAGTGATTTCGCCCACGGCGGCCTTGTCGAGCTTTCCCTATGCACCGGACAAGGCAATGCAGGCTCTGCGCCATTTCTATGATGATCGTGGCGATCAGATCTGGGGGCGTTACGGCTTCGTGGATGCCTTCTCCGACAGGGCCGGCTGGACAGCGAACACCTTCCTGGCCATCGACCAGGGACCCATCATCACCATGATCGAGAATTATCGCACCGGTTTGCTTTGGCGGCTCTTCATGAGCGTTCCGGACGTGCAAAGAGGCCTCAGACGGCTCGGGTTTCAGAGCCCGCATCTGGACCCATCGACAGCTCTTGTCTCCTAGCGCTCGGGAGGTCCGCCCCACACGCACGCAGATCCTGTCATTCGAGGATCATCAGTGCCATATTGTACGCGTGTGATGGATGGGTCAGGGCAAAGGCGATGGCGGAGCTTTCGAGCGTTACGAGGATCGCGGCCGGGATTGTGCTGGCCGCCTGCCTGCTGTCCGCAGGCGGGCTCGGATCTGTCCGGGCCCAGGGCACAGGCTGCACTCTCACCGAGGTCACGGGCACACCACCGCGCTCCGTCCTTCGTTGCCCCGGGCTCGTGATCGAGGCTGAGCGGAGCGCCCAGTACCAGTTGCTGGACCGAGACCGAAATCAGGTGCCGGATGCTGCAAGGCTCAACCAGGGTGCATTGCTCATCGAATATTCCGGGGGCAAGCGGGACGGCTTTCAGATCCTTACGCCACACGCCATTGCCTCCGTGCGCGGGACGAGCTGGGCCGTGGATGTCAAAGGCGTGGACACCGCCGTTCTCGTCGTCACCGGCCGGGTCGATGTCAGACGGCCCACAGCCAGCAGAGGCGTGGTGCTCCAAGCCGGGCAAGGGGTCGATGTCGGTCCCGGGTCCGGTCCGCTCGAGGTCAAGACTTGGGGAGCCCCTCGCGTAAGGGCGCTGCTGGCTCGCTTCGGCCGCTGAGATGCACCGCCTGCTCCAACGCCGCGGCGCAATGGCGTTGGCCTTGCTCGGGGCGCTGGCCTGGACCGCGCTTCTCTCGACCTGGCATTTTTACGGTCGAAGTACTGTCCTCGATCGTGTGGAAGCTCAAAGCGTCGACCTTCGCTTCCTGGCGTCTGGACAGCGAACACCGCCGCCCAATCTCGTCATCGTCGCCATCGATGACAGAACGGTCGCCGCGGTCGGGCAGTATCCCCTGCCGCGGGACCGCATGGCCGACCTCATCGGCACGATCGCGGCACAGTCACCCGCCGCGATCGCCGTGGACATCCTGTTCCTCGAGCAGGGTAGCGCAGAGGGTGACGCTTCGCTGGCAGGAGCGCTGAAATCATGGCCGAGCGTCATCGGCGCCGTCGGCGTCTTCGACGGCTCGGACCAGGGCGCAACCCTTACGCCCAGCTCTGCCAATGTAATCCTTCCAGCGGAACCCATGCGATCGGCTGCGCTGATCGGATTGGTGAACATCGCCACGGACATCACCGGCACCCCTAGGCACATTCCCTTGCTGTTCCAAACTCCAGACGGCCTTCTTCCCGCCTTTCCCCTGGCCGCCGCGATGGTCGCGGCAAAGGAGGGCCCGCAGATCGGCCACGACGAGATCGTTGTCGGAAAGCACCGGATCGCGGTGGATCTCGGGCAGAGCCTTGCCCTGCGCTTCTACGGACCGCCTCGCACGATCTCCACCCTGAGCGCCTCGGATGTCCTTGCCTCGCACTCTGTAAACCTCAGGGACAAAATCGTCGTCATCGGGGCCACTGCAATCGGCAGTGGCGACACCTTCGCGACCCCTTTTGCCCCCGTCGTTCCAGGGGTTGAGATTCTGGCGACCGCGATCGGCAACCTGACGGACGGCGGTCTCGTTCGTACCAAGACCATCCGGATGCTGGATATCCTGGCAGCCGCATTGCTTGCGGTGGCGTCGATCCTGCTCATTACCGTTCGGCGCACGGTCCTCGGTTTGGCAACGGCTCTCCTGGCCTACGCCGTATGGATCGCGATCGCGTTTGCAGCCTTTCCTTATGGGCTTTGGTTCAGCATCAGCGTACCGCTCGGCGCAGCTCTACCGCCCGCCCTGATCTATGCGGGTTTCTGCCTTTGGATCGATCGGAAGCGGGCCACCGCGGCAGAGGCCATCGGGGCGCAGTTGCTCGTCTTTCAGCCGAAAATTCTGACTGAGCAGCTGATCGAGGACCCAGGCTTTCTCGCCGAACCGGTGGAACGGGATGTGGGCGTCCTGTTCATCGATCTCTCTGGCTTCACGACGCTGAGCGAACGGCTGAAGGCATCCCGCACGCGTGAGGTCCTGAAGAGCTTTCATGCCATGATCGACCAAACCGTTTCGGCGCATAACGGGTTCGTGGCTGCCTTCATGGGGGATGGCGCGATGGCAGTTTTCGGTTTCCCGCGCGCTTCGGCCGACAGCGCTGCACAGACGATTGGTGCTGCATTGGAACTCGAGAGGGAAGTCGAGATTTGGGGGACCGACCCGGTCTTCGGCTCCGCTCCCATGCGGTGCCGCATCGGTGTCCATTACGGACCGGTCGTGCTTTCGCGCCTGGGAAGCGACGTCCATCAACACATCACGGCTACCGGGGATACCGTGAACACGGCAAGCCGGCTCATGGAGATCGCAAAGGAGCAGGCCGTTACCATCGTCGTCAGCCATGATGCCTATCTGGCTGCCCATCAACAGGATCAAGGGATCGTTGATCTCGGCCCGCCGTCGACGGTGCCCATACGAGGGCGCCGGGAGCCCATCGTCGTGCATTATCGCGCCAAGGCGGCCGACTGACGCGCTCGGGGATACTCCTGCTACATCAAGCCGAGCTTCTGCAGCACCAGCTTGGTTATGGCGGCATCCGCCATCGCCAATCCGGGCGGGACATAGCCTATGGTTCTGTTCGGGTCCCAGGCCACGGCAGACTTTCCTGAGACGGCGGCCGCCAAATCCGAATCGAAGGAGCGCTTGATCGGTACCATCCCAGAGGCCACGAGACCCTTGGTCTGGACCGCATCGTCGGTCGTCATAGAATCGAAAGCGGCGACCGTTTCCGGCTGCCACGGTTTGCCGAGGTCGACACCGATGGCCAATGCACCGCCACGAAGCTTTCCGCAGTCGATAAAGGGGGCCTCCTGCATTCCCAGCGGCACCATTCCCACGACAATATCGGCCTCGTAAATGGCGTCGGAGCCCGCCTCTGCCACCTCGACTTCAAGCCCGCGGGCCTCGACTTCATCGGCATATTTCCGCGCGGACTGCTCCGTGCGGCTCACGGCGATGATACGCTTGAGCGGGCGGACGGCGAGCAGCGCATCAAGATGCGTCCGCGCCTGCAATCCACAGCCGATCATGGCCACAGTGTCAGCGCCCGGGGCTGCCCAGTAATCGGCGCCAAGGGCTGAGACCGCTGCCGTCCTGAAACCCGTCAGCCAGGAAAAATCGAGGAAAGCCAAAGTCTCGGCGGTGATGGCATGGGTCGCGATGAGCTGGGCATTGATGTATTTGCCGGCGGCCTTGGAGGCCGGGGTGGACGCGACCCATTTGACCACGGCGATGTCATCCAGGACGGCCGGCATCGCATGGAAAAAGCCGCCGCCGGCCGTGTGCAATCCGATCTTGGCCACAACGGGATCAGCAGCCTCGGCTCTTCTGCGAAAGGCCGCCCGCAGAGCATCCAGGCCCTCCTCATAGGTCAGGCCGATGCCGATCAGCCGATCGTCGGTCAGATAGGGCGGAGTCTTGCTCATCAATCATCACCCCGGTTGGTCATCAAAAGGCTTTCTCCACAGACGAAGCCCCAGGTCAAGTTGGGGCCGATCGTGGTTCCCGCGCCGATCGCAAGCGTCCCTATGGGATTGGCCATGGCCAGGCCGGCGGCATAGAGGCCAGGAATGACACTTCGGTCCGGCCGCAGCACTTCACCGCGAATATTGGTCCGCGCCCCGCCCTTGGTGCCCATGATCGAGCGATTTACCGACATGGCATAGTAGGGGGGTTTCTCGATGGTGCCGAAGGCGTTCTCCGTGCCACCCGCCTTGAAGCTCTCCCACGCGCCCTCGCCGCGGTGGAAGTCGTCATCGCGGCCCTGCTCGCAGAACCGGTTGAAGCGCGCGACGGTCTCCTTGAGCACATCAGCGGGAAGCCCCGTCTTGCCGGCGAGTTCCTCCAGCGTGTTCGCCTTGACGATCCAGGATGGATCCTTCCTCGCATACCACAGGAACGGAAGCGACAATCGCATGTAACGCTGGTCGGTAATCATCCAGATCGGCAGATGGACGGGTTCACCGGTCTCGGGATCGCGTCGGTCTATGGCTTTGCCGATGTTGAAATCATACTCGCTGGCAAAGCGCTTGCCCGTTCGATCCACCATGATCGCATGGGGCTCCGCCTGATAGGTCATGGGAATGCCGTGCAGCTCGCCCTCATAGCGCGTCGGCAAGGTCGGATAGACGTTGGCCTGATCCATCCGATCCAACGCGGCTCCCGCTTTCTGCGCGAGCAACTGACCGTCGCCAGAATTGGTGCGGGGGCTTCCAATGCGATCCAAGGGTCCCGGAAAATGCTTCGAGAAGAGCTCCTTGTTCCATTCGAACCCACCCGTCGCCAGGACTACGCCGCGACGGGCGTGGACGCTGCGACGCTTTCCGCCCGTCTCGGCGACGACGCCGCGGATGCGGCCGTCATCCTCATCCTGAATCAGCTCCACGACCCGTGTCTCAAGCTCGAAGCGGCAGCCCTTGTCGAGGCACCCCTTGATGAGACCGATCATCAAGGCGTTGCCCATGGCCCGGGTTTGGGTGAGATACCGCCAGATCAATTTCGGCCAGAGCTTCAGGAAGACGGAAATCGGACTGTGGTAGAGGTCACCATCATAGACTTCCTGATAGGTGAAAAGTTGCGGAAGGGTCGATCGGCGCAGCTTCGGCCCGTAGCGGCCGAGGAGCCTCCTGCTCAATGGCTTGGGAGACAGCATCCGAGTCATGGATCCCTTGCCGCCCGGCCTGTCTGCAAAGATGTCCGGTTCTTCAGCCAGGGCAAATTCCAGTGGCGTTTCCTGCTCCAGGAATTCGAGCATCCGCGGAGCCGTGGCGATAAACTTCTGCCAGTGCTCGTCTTCCTCCGCATGCCAGCCTTCCGGAGAGGCGCTGCGAATATACTCCAGGGCCTCCTCCTGGCTGTCCGCCATGCCGGCTCGCCGGGCCACGTGATTGGCCGGGATCCATGTTCCGGATCCTGACATCGCGGATGTCCCGCCGAGCTTGTCGCTCTTCTCCAGGATGACAACGGACAACCCGCCTGTTGCTGCTCGCAAGGCCGCGGAGAGCGCCGCACTGCCCGACCCGACGATGACAACATCGAAGGTTTCTGCTTCAGGACGCGTTGCTCCATTTCCCGCGTGGGAATCGAGTTCCGATATCATTCTGGTTTTCCGACAAGGATCATCACTGGCGAGATCTAGGGGCCATAAAATCCAACTGTCCAGCGCTTTCGCCGAAGGACCCCACGAAACCGTGAAGGTCCAATTCCTAAAAAAGGAACGAGATAGTTCTTTTTAATTTCTGCGACAGGTCGTATATCGCTGTTCACGCTGGCCAGCATCGAGAGATGCCAGAAGACCGGCAGAAGAAAACATCCAGGACATAGGCGACAGGGATTTGACGCTGCCTTTTGCGGCGGTGGAAAGGTGTCGAATGCAGAAGGTCGGACGTATCTGCGCAGTGTTGATGTTGCTGGCCGCCGGCCCATTGCTCGCCGCTTGCGACGACAAGGCTGCCTCTCAGGCCGGGGGCGCCGAGCCGCCGCCTGCGAAAGTCAGCGTGATCGCCGTAAAGTCCGAATCTTTGCCCATCCTGAATGAGTTGCCAGGGCGCATCGCTCCGACCCGGATCGCGGAGGTTCGCCCCCGCGTGTCGGGAATCCTCGTCGACCGGGTCTTCCAGCAAGGCAGCCAGGTGAAGGAAGGCGATATCCTCTATCGCATCGATCCAGAACCGTTTCGCGTGCGAGTTGCCAGCGCGGAGGCTTCTCTGCAGCGGGCTCAATCGACTTTGCTGCAGGCACAGCAGACGGCCGGTCGTATCGACCAGCTCACGCAGCAACGTGTTGCCAGCCAGCAGCAGCAGGACGACGCCGTCGCGGCGGTTGCACAGGCCCAGGCTGATGTCGCAAGCGCCAAGGCACAGCTCGATACGGCGAAACTCGATCTCAGATATTCGGATATCACTGCTCCGATCAGCGGAGTCATTGGGCGCGCAATGATCACCGAGGGAGCTCTTGTCAATTCCTCGGGGACCGAACCCCTTGCAATCATCCGCCAGCTCGATCCCGTTTATGCGGATTTCACCCAATCGGTGAACGAGCTCATGAAGTTGAGGCGATCCACCGAGTCCGGCGACGTCAATCGCCCCGACGAGGCTCGGGTCAGGCTGATCTTCGATGACGGGACCCCGTACGAACATGATGGGAAGGTCCTGTTCTCGGAGGCAACCGTCGACATCACGACGGGGCAAGTGATCCTGAGGGGAGAATTTCCCAACCCAAACGGAGAGTTGCTGCCGGGAATGTATGTGCGGGTGCAGATCGAACAAGGCATTCAGCCTGATGCGATCGCCGTGCCGCAGCAATCGGTGCAGCGAGACACGGCCGGTCATTCGCAACTCTATGTCGTCGGGGAAGATTCCGTCCCCGAGCTGCGGACCGTCACCGCCGGACGGCTTCTCGGAGACCGGTGGGTGATCGATAGCGGATTAAAGCCCGGCGATCAGGTGGTCGTGGAAGGTTTCCAGAAGATCCGTCCCGGCGCCAAAGTCCAAGCCGAGGCCTGGGTCCCGCCCAGCGCGAGCGGCACGCCCAAGCAGGCTGCGATGTTGCCGACACCGGCCGTCGAATAGAGATCGGGTTCCCATGCCAAGTTTTTTCATCGACCGTCCGGTCTTTGCCTGGGTGGTGGCCCTGTTCATCGTCATCGCCGGCGCGATCGCCATTCCCTTGATGCCGATCTCCCAATACCCGTCGGTCGCACCGCCACAGATCTCGATCAACACCAGCTATCCGGGGGCTTCCCCGGAAGACATCTATCAGAGCGTCACCCGCCTGGTCGAAGAGGAACTCAACGGTGCCGCCGGGCTGCTCTATTACGAGTCCACATCAGACGCTTCAGGCGGGGTCGAGATCACGGCCACGTTCGAGCCCGGGACCAGTCCCATCTTTGCGCAGGTCGACGTCCAGAACCGGATCGCCAGGGTCGAACCGCGATTGCCGCAGGAAGTGGCCCAACAGGGTATCCGCGTCGAGCAGGCCGGGGCCGGATTTCTCATGGTCGTCTCCCTGACCTCGACCGATGGCTCCGTCGACGCCATCGGCCTGGGGGATTATCTCAGCCGCAACGTGGTGAGCGAGATCCGGCGGGTGCCCGGTGTCGGCCGCGCGCAATTGTTCGCCACCGAGCGATCGATGCGGATCTGGATCGATCCCGACAAGATGGTCGGCTTCAGCCTCACTCCCGACGACATCACCAATGCCATCCGCGCGCAGAACGCGCAGGTCGCCGCGGGGCGCGTCGGGGCCCTGCCGAACCCGATCACGCAGCAGATATCGGCCACCGTTCTTGTGAAGGGGCAACTGACCTCGCCCGAGGAGTTCGGCAACATCGTGCTGCGCGCGAACCGGGACGGTTCGACCGTGCGGCTCAAGGACGTTGCCCGCGTCGAGGTGGGTGGGCAGGACTACAATTTCTCGACCCGCCTGAACGGTGACCCCAGCGCCGCCATCGGGGTGCAGCTTTCTCCCACCGGCAATGCCTTGAATACCTCGAAGGCCGTCAAGGCCCGCATGGAAGAGCTCAAAGGCTTTTTTCCGCCTGGGGTCGAGTATTCGATTCCCTATGACACTTCGCCATTCGTCGCCATTTCCATCGAAAAGGTCATGCACACGCTGCTCGAGGCGGTGGCGCTGGTGTTCGTGGTGATGTTCCTGTTCCTGCAGAACTTTCGCTACACGATCATTCCGACGCTGGTGGTGCCGGTGGCGCTGTTGGGAACAGTCGCCGTCATGTTGGCGCTCGGCTTCTCCATCAATGTGCTCACCATGTTCGGCATGGTGCTCGCTATCGGCATTCTGGTCGACGACGCGATCGTGGTCGTCGAGAATGTGGAGCGGATCATGGCTGAAGAGGGGCTGCCTCCGAAGGAGGCGACCCGGAAGGCCATGGGGCAAATCACGGGTGCGGTCATCGGCATCACGCTGGTCCTGACGTCGGTGTTCATTCCGATGGCGTTCTTTCCGGGTGCCGTCGGTGTGATCTACAAGCAGTTCAGCCTGACCATGGTGGCCTCAATCCTGTTCTCGGCGCTTCTGGCCCTGTCGCTGACGCCAGCGCTTTGCGCATCCTTCCTCAAGCCTGTCAAAAACCACGGCACTCCGAAGCGGGGCTTCTTCGGCTGGTTCAATCGGGGGTTCGATGAGACCTCACATGGCTATAGCGGCGCTGTAGGCTGGCTGATCCGTCGGGCGGGGCGGCTGATGATCGTCTATGCCGCCCTGCTCGTCGGTCTCGGCTACCTGTTCATCCAGCTGCCTTCGGCATTCCTGCCCAATGAGGATCAGGGCTACATCCTCGTCAATGTGCTCGCGCCGCCGGAGGCCAGCGCCAACCGCACGCAACAGGTGGTCGAGCAGATCGAACAGCACTTCATGAAGGAGCCGGGCGTGGCGCGCGTCGTCATGATCAAGGGGTTCAGTTTCCTGGGCGCCGGACAGAATGCTGCCCTCGCGTTCGTGACATTGAAGGACTGGAGCGAACGTGGCGCAAACGACAGCGCCCAGGCCATCGCCATGCGCGGAAACATGGCGATGTCCGGCATCAAAGACGCGATGGCCTTCTCGCTGTCACCTCCGCCAATCCAGGGGCTGGGCACATCGAATGGCTTCTCGTTCCGGCTTCAGGCGCGAGGTGGGCAGAGCCAGCAGGCCTTGGCAGCGGCCCGCGACCAGCTGATCGCTGCGGCCAATCAGAGCCCGGTGCTCACCGGCGTCTATGTGGAGGGGCTGCCTGACGCCGCCCAAGTCAATCTCGTCATCGACCGGGAGAAGGCGAACACGTTCGGTGTCACGTTTGCGGATATCAATTCCGCAATCACGACGACACTCGGCTCGTCCTATGTGAATGACTTCCCCAATTCCGGACGCATGCAGAGGGTCACCGTCCAAGCCGCCGAGGACAAGCGCATGAGCACGCAAGACCTGATGCGGCTCAATGTACGCAACGCCAGCGGCGGGATGGTCCCCTTGGCCTCCTTCGCCAGTGTCGAGTGGGAAAAGGGGCCGTCGCAGATCGTCGGCTACAATGGTTATCCCTCGATCCGGATCAGCGGGGAAGCCAAGCCCGGTTACTCCTCGGGAGATGCGATCACCGAGATGGAGCGACTGGTGGGAGAGCTTCCACCGGGCTTCGGCTTCGAATGGAGCGGCCAGTCTCTGCAGGAGATCCAGTCCGGTTCACAGGCTCCCTTCCTGATCGCGCTCTCCTGCGTGTTCGTCTTCCTCTGTCTTGCAGCGCTCTACGAGAGCTGGTCGATCCCGATTGCCGTGATGCTGGTGGTCCCCCTCGGCATCATCGGATCAGTTGTCGCGGTCATCCTGCGCGACATGCCCAATGACGTCTACTTCAAGGTGGGGCTCATCGCGATCATCGGTCTTTCCGCCAAGAACGCGATCCTGATCATCGAGTTCGCCAAGGACCTCATGAAGGAGGGCAAGCCGCTGAAGGAGGCGACCATAGAAGCAGCCCATCTGCGCTTTCGGCCGATCATCATGACGTCGCTCGCCTTCACACTGGGTGTCGTCCCGCTGGCCATCGCCACAGGCGCCAGTGCCGGGAGCCAGCAGGCGATCGGAACAGGCGTCATGGGCGGGATGATCTCGGCAACCGTGCTTGCTGTGTTCTTCGTGCCCGTCTTCTTCGTCTTCGTGACGAAGATCTTCTCCTGGCGACAAAACCGGAAGAAGATCGAAAGCACTGCCACCATTGATGAGGCACATCCAAAAACAAGCTAGCATGGGGCGCCGCGAACGGCTCGAGACACCAGAATGATTTCGTCACCTCAAAAGGGTTGCTGCATCGACAAGCGAGGGCGGGGACGCCCCAGCCTCGATCAGGCCCATTCATTGACCGACGATATCGTCGCTCAGGCGCTTGTGCTGTTCCGGCGCAACGGCTTTGCGGCCACAACGATGGATGAGGTCGCGGCCGCCACCGGTGCAGCCAAACATAGCATCTATCGCCGATTTTCTTCGAAAGAGGAGCTGTTCCGGGCTGCTGTCGCGTTTGATCGCGAGCGCTTGTTGCAGTCGGTCGCCGCCCTCAAGACCGATGAGAACGATCCACTCACGTCTTTGAGGCGGGTTGCGAGGACGTTGCTGCATATCGTTCTTGCGCCGGGAAACATCGATCTGTTCCGCATGTGCATCGCAGAGGCACAGCGCTTCCCGGTCATCAGTGCAGAATTCGCCGAAACCGGGCGGCAACTTCATTCGATTCTCGCGCCCCTCGTCGCGGCGGCCCAAGCGCAAGGAATGATGATCTCGGGCGATCCCACGCATATCGCAATTCGCCTGCATCACACCATCGTAGGCGAGGCGCTCATCGCCATGTTGCTTGGCGACTCGCAGTGTCCCAGCGCCAGAGATTGGGAAGCCTATTTCGATGAGGCCTGGGAGATGGCCATGACAGGGATAGCCCTCCCCTCCAGTCGGTGCACAGAGAGCTCCGAGCGCTGACCTCCAGGCTCGATGGGCGTTCAGGCAACCGGCGTCTCCATGACCTTCCCCAGAAAGCGGTTGACACCCGCCTATGATCGCCATCAATAGCGTGGATTAAATGATGATCATCATTTAATCGGGGACGCCCATGATTTCCACGTTGGTCGCCGGCGCTCTTAGACAGCGCAATATCCATTATGGGTGGGTTGTCGCAGGGGTCACCTTCCTGACCATGCTGGTGACTGCCGGTGCCGTGGGTGCGCCGGGCGTATTCATCGTTCCCTTGGAACGCGAGTATGGGTGGGCCGCGTCCGACATCTCCTCAGCGCTCGCCATCCGCTTCGCATTGTTCGGTCTGATGGGTCCCTTTGCGGCGGTTTTCATGAACCGGTTCGGCCTGCGCCGCATGGTGGTGATCGCCATGATGATCATCATCTCAGGCCTCGGCTTGTCCCTGTTCATGACAGAGATCTGGCAACTCGTCCTCTTGTGGGGCGTCGTGGTGGGCATCGGGACGGGCCTTACGGCAATCGTTCTCGGTGCGACGGTGGCCACGCGTTGGTTCTCATCGCGCAGGGGCCTGGTCGTCGGTCTGTTGTCGGCCAGCTCGGCAACGGGGCAGCTGGTGTTTCTGCCCTTGCTGGCAAGCATGACCGAAGCATTCGGATGGCGAACTTCCCTCGCCTTCGTCTGCGTCATGCTCGCGGTTGCGGCCTTGGCCGTGCTGTTGCTGATGCGTGACCGGCCTGCGGATCTCGGTCTGCCCGCCTATGGAGACACAGCACTCACGCCGACTCCCGTTCAGTCAGGCGGTCTCGGGGCACTGCTCCTGTCACCTCTCATCATCCTCCGTGACGCCGCGCGGACAGGTGTTTTCTGGGTGCTGTTCGGTACGTTCTTCATCTGTGGCGCCAGCACCAATGGGCTCATCCAGACACATTTCATCGCCATGTGCGGCGACTACGGAATTGCCGCGGTCAGCGCAGCCGGGCTGTTGGCCGTGATGGGTATCTTCGATTTCTTCGGCACCGTCGGATCGGGCTGGCTTTCCGACCGCTACGACAATCGCTGGCTGCTGTTCTGGTATTACGGCCTGCGCGGGATGTCGCTGCTGTTCCTGCCGTTCACCAATTTCTCCTTCTATGGGCTGTCCCTCTTTGCCGTCTTCTATGGGCTGGACTGGATCGCCACGGTGCCGCCGACCGTCAAGCTCACGGCTGAGAGATTTGGGCGAGAGAAAGCGAATGTCGTGTTCGGCTGGATATTCGCAGGCCACCAGCTCGGAGCGGCGGCGGCGGCTTATGGCGGAGGTTACAGCCGAACCGAATATGCAACATATCTGCCGGCGTTCTTCGCGGCCGGGCTGCTCTGTCTCGTCGGCGCCCTGCTTATCCTCACGGTCTCCCGGTCTCCCCGCGCCCACCTCAATCCGGCTTGAAGCGACGTTTCCCCTCTTGGTCAACGGGCCCTACGGCGCTAGAAGCTCCCATCTTCAACTCCGGCCACGGGCGCCGGAAAATACGGGGCCCTCGTGATGACCAACCGGTTCAAACCTTTCGATCCCAGTGAACTCACTCCCGAGCAGCGCGTGGTCTTCGACGATATCCGCTCCGGGAAACGGGGCACGGTTCCTTGGATCTTCCACCTGTTCCTGAACAGCCCCGATCTTGCCTCCCGCGTTCAACAGCTTGGGGCATTCTGCCGTTACGGCACGGGCCTTTCCGCCGAACTTTCGGAACTGGCGATCCTCATCGTCGCGAAGCATTGGGGTGCCGATTACGAGTGGTCGATCCACAAGGGGGAGGCTCTCAAAGCCGGGCTTTCCGCGGACATCATCGACGCTTTGGACGAGGGCCGGAAGCCTGACTTCACCGATCCCGATGCCGAACTGATCTATGATTTCGCCACCGTTTTCTTTGCCACGAGGGAGGTCCCAGATGAGATCTTCCAGAAAGCGGTCGGCAGATTCGGCAAGAAGACCGTCCTCGAACTCACCGCCGTGCTCGGCTATTATTCGATGCTGGCGATCGCCATCAGAGTGTTTCAGCTTCCAAACGAAGTCTAGAGCCTCGTCCGGGGCTCCGCGCCGCCAAGGCTCCGAGCCAAGGCACGTCCAAAGAGCTGCCGGCTATTTCGGCAGGAGGAAAGTCTCCATGACCCCTCGGCCCTTCAACGTGACCGAGCCCCGAGATTCGAATGCGTATCGGTCGCCTAAATTGCTGCGGACCACGTCGGAAACCTGGATCATGCGGGGGATCCCTGTTGTTTCCAACCGACTGGCAACATTCACGGTGTCTCCCCAGACATCGTAGATGAAACGGTGACGGCCGATGATGCCGGCGACGACGGGTCCGCTGTGAATCCCAATGCGGATCTGCATGGCCGGCCCGCCTTCAATCTCGTTGATCTGATCGACGGCCTCCAACATACCGCGCGCGAATTCGACCATCGCCTCCGCATGATCGGAACGCGGCTCAGGCAGGCCGGTCGCCGCCATGTATGAATCGCCGATCGTCTTGATCTTCTCCACACCAAGTTGCCGCGCCAGCGTGTCGAACTCGAAAAAGACCGCGTTTAGCTGGTCAACCAGCTGAGCCGGCGCCATGGAGGCGGCAATGGGCGTGAAGTCCACGATATCGGCAAACAGGATGGAGGCCGCCTCGAAGCGGTCAGCGATCACCGTCTCGCCGGCATTCAGACGCAAGACCACCGGGTAAGGCAGGATGTTACTGAGGAGGGCCTCGGAACGGTCTCGTTCAGCAGTCAGTCTGGTCAGGTAGTCACGCTCCCGATCCCGCCACCGTTTGCGCTCCAGGGACGCATTGATACGAGCCCTCAGCAGCACGGGATTGAAGGGCTTGGGCAGATAGTCCTCGGCACCAAGCTCTATGCAGCGGATGACGGCGTCGGATTCGCTCAGGCCGGAGATCATGATGACCGGGGTGTCGCGCCAGCGCGGGTCGACCTTCAGGCGCTCCAAAACCTCAATTCCATTCATGCCGGGCATCAGCAGGTCGAGGAGGATCAGGTCGAAGCTCTCTCTTTCCAGGATGTCCAATGCATCCTGCCCCGACGACGCCGCGATGACGACGTGGCCATCGTGGACGAGGCGGCGGCCGAGAACCTCCCTGTTGCTCTCGTTGTCATCAACCGTGAGAATCCTGCCAACGGTTGTGTTCTTCGCCGTGTGGTTGTCGAGCTTGAGAGTTTTCATCAGCCTAGCCACGGCCGCATCGGCTGCTCGAACCGCGTCGTTCTCTGCTGCTACTTCATCCTCCGCGCCGGCTCCGGGCCTGCTGAGATTGACGATCACATCGATGCGCCCCAGCAACTGCCTCGCCTCATTCAGCAAGCGCTCCAGATCCGGCAAGAGTTCCTGACCGCAGGATCCGTCATTCAAGTCCTCCACGACCATTTCGCTATAGCCGATGATGGCGTTCAGCGGGGTCCTCAAGTCGTGTTGCAGCTTGGCCTCGGCGCTGACGGGATCGCCTTCCATGGTTTCGAGCGTGAAGTCGGGGTCGCGAAGTTGATCAACCAACGCGTTGAGCGCCCCCGCCGCCGACATTACCCGCTCCAGAGACGGCTGGATGTCAGCCAAGCCCAGTCTTTGGGCCTCTTCCACAAGGATTTCCTGATAGGTGACGATGGCGCGGACCGGCGTGATCAGATCCTGCCAGAGGATAGCAAATCGCGCTCGCCGCTCGAAATCTTGTACCGGCATTTCATTCACTCAAGCGGACTGGCCGCCGACTTAGCTGGCTGCCGCCGTCAGCAGCCGGGACATCTTTTCCAATAGGCGCGGCAACTCGATGGGCTTCGTATCGTAGTCGTCGCAACCGGCCGCCTCTGCCTTCTCCTTGTCGGCGGCCATCGCATGGGCCGTCAACGCGATGATCGGTATCTTTGCTGTCTCCGGATTGGCCTTCAACTGCTGTGTCGCCTGCCAACCATCCAGAACCGGCAGGCTCATATCCATCAAGACGAGATCGGGCTGCTCACTAATGGCCATGGCAACACCAACGGCGCCATCTTCCGCAATGAGAACATCGTAGCCGTTCCGGATCAGGCGACGGGACAGCATATCACGGTTCATCTCATTATCCTCAACCAACAGGATGCGAACCATACTACCTGCTCCCAATCTTCGACTTCACGGCATTCGTCATTGCGGGACTCGTTCCTTCGTCGAAGCGGCCTGACGAGATGCGTCCACCATCGTCCGCAGCGCCGCAATCAATTCTGTTTTCCCGTATGCTCCCTTCTGGAAGACTTCCAGAGCATGGCCACGAAGCCAGTCCTGCTCCTCATGGGTGAGGTCCTTCGAGGTGATCACAAAAACAGGAATATCGCAGCCGTCCGTGTCCTGCTGCATGGCTTGCAGCATCTCGAAGCCATTCATTTCCGGCATGATCAGATCGAGCAAGATCACGGCAGGCCTGAGGCGGCGGAGCTCCGCCAGCCCCTCGGCACCGTTGCCCGCCACTCGCACCGTCCACCCCTGCCGAACAAGCATCCGCCGGAGAACATCCTGCGTCCCTTGGTCGTCGTCCACGATGAGGATGTCCTGGCCTGCTTCGGCCTGGCGGATGCGGCCGAGCACTCGCGCCAGTTCCTGAGGATCAATCGGCTTCGTCAGATGCTCTGCTGCACCAAGGGCGAAACCCATGTCGCGATCGCCGAGGACGGTCACCAGGATCACCGGTATATGCGAGAGATCATCGTCCGCCTTCAGAGCTCGGAGAACACCCCAACCATCCAGGTCCGGCATGATGATGTCCAGAATGATCGCGTCTGGCCGCTTCTCCTTTGCGAGGCGAAGGCCATCGCGCCCTCCCACGGCATTGATGACCTGATACCCCTCTGCCTTGAGAGCACGAGCGATCGCTTCGCGAGAGCTCTTCTCATCGTCGATGATCAACACGGTCGCCGGCTTTTCCTCTGCCGCCAGGTGGGGCTGGTCGCCATCCTTCGATACCTGGGGCGCCGTCGCGGGCAGTTCGATGATGAAGGTCGAACCCGCGCCAGATGTACTTTCAGCACGCACGTCGCCCCCAAGCATCCGGCAGAAGTGCTTGGTTATGGCCAGACCGAGCCCGGTTCCTCCATAGGAATGCGCTGTCGATGCATCCGCTTGCGTGAAGGCCTGGAACAGACGGCCCAGCTGCTCGGGCGTCATTCCGATCCCCGTGTCGGAAACGCGAAACTCCATCCATTCCGCCCCGTCCTTCCCAACGAAGCGGCGTGCCGTCAGAGAAATCGTACCGTCCTTGGTAAACTTGGACGCGTTACTGAGCAGGTTGAACAGGTTCTGGCGCAGCTTCATCTGGTCGGACAGCATCATGCCGAGAGACGGGTCGACATCGATCACCAGAGTATTGTTGTTCTTCGTCACCAGCGGCGAGATGGTCGAATCCACCTGGCGCAGAAGCTCTGGCACATCGAATTGCTCGATAACGACATCCATCTTTCCGGCTTCGATCTTTGAGAAGTCCAGAATATCGTTGATCAGACCCAGCAGATGTTTCCCCGCAAAGCGGATCTTCCCGAGGTCCGGAACGAAATCGTCCTGGCCCAGATCCTCAGCCTCCTCGATGAGCATTTCGCTGTAGCCAATGATCGCGTTCAGCGGCGTCCTCAATTCATGGCTCATGTTGGCAAGGAACTGACTCTTCGCCTGGTTTGCCGCATCGGCCGCTTTCGTCGCTCCCTGCAGTTCCGCTTCGCGATGCTTCAGGTCGGTGATATCGGCCGTGACGATCACGGTCCCTCCGACGGGTGTGCGGCGCTCAGAAATTCGCACCCAGCGACCGTCAGACAGATGCTGTTCCGCAAACCCCTCTGCCTTCTGATGACGTTCGATGCGCTTCGCAACCCACTGTTCGGGCGAATTCTCGCCCAGGTCAATCAATCCCGCCTCAGCGACGAGGCGGAGAATATCGGCGAATTTCCGCCCTGGAACGACCGCGTCTGCCACGCCCGAATAGATGTGACGGTAGCGCTCATTCGCGATGACCAACCGGTCCTCGGCATCGAACAAAGCGAAGCCTTCAGAGATGGTCTCGATGGCCGTCTGAAGGGTGCGCGAGTGCTCCTCTGCCTCCGCTTCGAGCCGGGCACGCTCGGTAATGCTGTCGCGGAAGAGGCCCAGGGTGCGGGCCATGGTCCCGATCTCGTCACGGCCAGGAGGCGGGAGCGAAACATCGTAATTGCCCTCGATCATCGAGCTCATCGCCTTGTTGAGGCGGCCCAAGGGGGTCACGATGGAGCGGAACAAAATCAACGTCAGCCCGATGCCGACGAGGACAACAAGCGAGACCAGAATGGTCAATGTGCGGATGGCGGATTTGGAGCTGGCCATGGCCGCATCGCGGGCAGCCCAAGCCCGCTGGTGCAGTGTCTGAGCCAGCTCTTCGAGCCGCTTCTCGACATTGAAACTGTGAAGTCGTGCCTCCGCCAGGAGGGTGTTTCCGACGATACGCTTGTCATCGGTGTAGGCTTCCACCGCTTCCATGGCCTTCGCCATATAGGCATCCGTCTCGCGCCCGATGTCCTGCGCCACTGTCGGATCGGTCGCCTCGAGGACCTTCAGATATCCGTCGAGCTGGGACCGGGCCTGGGTGGCATTACGTTCCGAGATCGTCAGCAGGCTGACGGCGAGATCCGTCAGCCAATACCGAACATTACCAAATGCCGTATTGGCACCGTTCGCCGCTTCCAGCTGTTCGAACAGCTGCGTCGCACCGGCGATACGAGCGGAGGTACCATTCAATTCGCGAATGACGATGACATTGGTGATGATCAGCGCGGCCAACAGAAATGCGGAGAGCGCCGCGACGCGGATTGCAATCGACGAGTTCGGCCGCCAACGCGGTCTGCCGCTCGCCTGCGATGTCGGAGCCGAACCGATGTCATCCACGATGCTCATTGGTACAAGGTGATGCTTATTGCACCGCCCAGATCCCCTTCATGTCCCCCCTCCTTCGGATAGCCGGTTATATCCATCTCCCCCTTCGGCCCGCCGTGGCAGGTGAGACAGGAGCTCACATAGTAGTCCGGAACGAGAAGACGGAAGGCTTGGCGGCCATCGACCGTGGTCACCTCGCTGAAGGGTTCCCCCTTCTTCCACGTTCCGGTGTCGAATTTTTCAGTCAATACTAACTTTTCCCACGCATCTGGGCGCGCTTTTCGGAAGCGGACAAGATGCTCAGGGGCCGTGACTTTCATCTTGGCGATGTCGCCGGCGCGCGCTTCGAACTTCTCGTTCACCATGCGGCTGAAAAGGGCAGGAATGAATCCCTTGAACCCCGTCCCCTGCCCGTTGATGCTGTTTTGATTTTCACTCATGACGTCGCGAATGGCATCCATTTGCGCGCGGAGAAGCTTGCCCTCCTTGGTCTGGGGATCCGTCGCCTCGGGATCCTGGCCGGTGCGCTTCTGATAGATCGCCTTGGCTTCCTCGACAGTCCGCTCCGGAGTGAGGCCTTTGTCGCCCCGCGCAGGATCGTTGATGACGGGCTGCCACTGGGAAATCACCGTGCGCGCCGAGCGGAGGAACTCAGCCAGCTCCAGGGCCACCATCTCGTCGCTCTTCTCCTCCGGCGTTGCCGCTTTCATCGTCTCTGCAGTGGAGAACAGGAGGAGGGAAGCGATCGTCAAGACCGCCGAGAAGAACAGCAAACAAGAGCCGGCGCGCCCCGTCTGTTCAAGTATCCGCCATGTCATGGCATCGAATATCGTCGCGAATACAGGCGCTGAAGTGTTCAGGGCCCTTATTGCGGAAGGCCGGTACAGCTTCGGCGCAAGCCGGCAGAGCAAAGGGGCAGCGAGTCCTGAAAACGCACCCTGAGGGAGGGTTCACCGGATCAGGTAAATCACCCTTGAGAATGATGCGCTCTCGTTTTGCACCCGGGTCGGGGTTGGGCACGGCGGAGAGCAACGCCCGGGTATAGGGATGATGCGGGCTGCCGCAGATAACCTCCGCAGGCCCAATCTCCATGACCCTTCCGAGATAGACGATCGCAATACGATCGGAGAGGTCCTCCATCACGGCAAGATCGTGGGAGATGAACAGGATCGAGAGGCCAAGGCGCTTCCGCAAATCCTTGAGCAAGGCGATGATCTGAGCCTGAATGGACACGTCGAGGGCAGAGACCGGTTCGTCAGCCACGACCAATTGTGGGTTCACCGCCAACGCTCGGGCAATCACGATCCGCTGGCGTTGTCCGCCGGAGAGTTCGTGAGGCTTCCGGCTCAAGTAATCCGCATCGAGGGCGACCATCTCAAGCAGCTCGGCCGCTTTCTCCCGACGCTCCTTGCGACTCCTGCCCGTCTTCTGAACGATCAAGGGTTCCGACAGGATCTGCTCAATCGACATCCTGGGATTCAGCGAGGCGAAGGGATCCTGAAAGATGATCTGCGCATGACGGCGGAAGGCGTGCAGTTGGCGGCGATCGAATTTCGTGATGTCTTCGCCATTGAAGAGGATCTCGCCGCTGGTCGGTTCGACCAGTCTGAGAACCGCTCGCCCCAGGGTGGTCTTCCCCGACCCGGATTCACCCCCGATGCCGAGGACCTCATGGGATTTCAGGGTGAACGACACATCCTCCACCGCCCTGACGTGAGCCGTCGGGCGGGGGATCAGGCCTTTGCGGATTTCGAACCATTTGCGGAGGTTCCTCACCTCCAGAAGGGGTGCTTCCATCAGGTCCCCTCGACAGGCAAAGGACCTGACAGGTCAGCGGATTTCCGACGGAAGGCGCGGAGCCGCGGCACGGCGCTCAGGAGAGCTTTGGTATAAGGCATCTTGGGATCGTTGAAGAGCTCCATGACCGGCGCCTGTTCGACCACCTGGCCCGCGTTCATGACCAGCGCACGGTCCGCGATCTCTGCGACGAGGCCCAGATCGTGGGTCACGAACAAAATCGCCATCTTCGTGCGTTTCTGCAGCGTCTTGAGGAGATCGATGATCTGAGCCTGGATCGTCACGTCGAGGGCCGTGGTGGGCTCATCGGCGATCAAAAGACCCGGGTCGCAGGACAGCGCCATGCCGATCATCGCGCGCTGGCGCATTCCGCCGGATATCTGATGCGGATAGCTCTGCATCGTTTTGGCCGGGTTGGGCAGGCCAAGACGGCTCAACAAATCGAGGGCCTGCTCCCTTGCCACCGACTTCGATACTTTCTGGTGAGCAAGGATCTGCTCGGCAATCTGCGAACCGATCGTGTAGATGGGGTTGAGGGACGACATGGGCTCTTGAAAGATCATCGCGAGCTCGCTGCCCCGGAGCTTGCGCATCGCCCGGTCAGAGATCTTCAACAGGTCCTGGTTGCCCGACCTGGTCTCGAACTGGACCCTGCCCTTCATCGTGACATTCGAGTCGTAGCGGAGCAGCCCCATCAGGGCATGGCCGATCGTCGACTTGCCTGAACCGGACTCTCCGACCAGCGCTACAATTTCGCCAGGCATGACAGAGAAGCTGACGTCGCGCACGGCATCGACGACCTTGCCGCTTTTCAGCCTGAAGGTCACAGACAGATCTTGCACATCGAGCAATGGAGTTTTGCGTGGAGCCATAGACATCAGTCCACGCTCGAGCCAATGAGGTAGAAGCCGAGGACTGTTGCTCCGACGGCAGCCCCAGGCGCCAAGCTCATTGCGGGAAACAACGCCAGGAACTGAAAGCCCTCGCGCACCATGCTGCCCCAATCGGGGATTGGCGGCGGAACACCCAGACCCAAAAAGCTCAGGCTTGCGGAGGTGAAGATGGCGAAGGAGACCGTGATCGCAAACTGGGCCGCGACGATCCGCATGATATTCGGCCAAATGTGCCGCGTGACGATCCATGTCGCGGTGCCACCGACGGCGCGCGCGGCCTCGACATAGGTCGCCTCCCTGACGCTCATGGATTGGCCTCGCACCAGGCGGGCCACGGTCGGCCACATGACGAAGCCGAGGATCATGGCGAGATTCTCCACGGTGGCGCCCACCATGGCGGTAATGAGCAGCGCCAGCACCAAGCCGGGCAGAGCAATGAACAAATCGATGAACTGTACGAGGACAAGGTCGATTTTGCCGCCGGCATAGCCCGCTATCAGCCCGATCGGGACACCGAGGATGGTCGCCACGATCGCGGCTCCACACCCCACGACGAGTGAGATGCGGGCCCCGTAGAGGATCCGGGTGAGGATATCGCGACCGAGATCATCCGTGCCAAGCCAATGAGCAGCAGACGGACCCTGAAGAAAATCCATGCTGCTCTGGTAGGGATCATAGGGCGCGATGTAGGGCGCCAAGAGGCCGCACAGCGCGATCACCACGATGATGCCTGTGCCGAGAAGCCGTCTGCCGAGCATGCTTCCCCCTAACCCAACCGGACTTGCGGATTGACGATCGTGTAGAGGATGTCTGCCAGCAGGTTCATTAGCATCACCCCGACGATGATGAGAATGCCGATGGCGAGCATAACGGGGAAATCGTGCGTTCCGATGGAGCTTACGAAGAGCCGGCCGATCCCCGGCATGGAGAACACCGTTTCCGTCACCACGGCGCCCCCGAGCAGCTGGCCGAGGGAGAGGCCGACATAGGTGATCACGGGGAGGATCGCGTTGGGGAGTGCATGAAAGAAGGATACGCGCGTCTCGGACAGGCCCTTGGCCCGCGCCACGCGAATAAAGAGCTGCCGATAGACCATCCGATACTCGGCACGGTAGACCAACGTGAAGGAGCCGAAGTAAAAAGCCGAAAGCGTCAATACGGGCATGATCAGGTGCGTCAGGTGGGGAATGACACCCGCCGACCAAGGGACCCAGCCGGTTGTCGGCAGCCAGCGGAGTTGGACGGAGAGAACATAGATCAGGCTGATGCCGAGCATGAAATTGGGAATTGTTATTCCAATGATGCTCAGCGTCGAGCTGAGGCTGCCAATCACCCGGCGCCCAACTGGCAACGAGTTGATCACCGCCGTGAGAACGACGGCCAGCGCGATGGCCCAGAATGCAAGTTCTAGCGTAACAGGCATGGCTGGCAGCACAGCCGAGGAAACGCTCATGTTGGTGGAGTAGGAGCGCCCGAAGTCACCCTGAAGCGCCTTGCCCATCCAGTCGAGGTACTGGACCACAACCGGTCGATCGAAGCCATATTCCAAGTTCAGCTGCCGAACGGCCTCCTGGGAGGCCTCCTGTCCGAGCATGACGCTGGCCGGGCTTCCCAAGAACACCGTTACGCCGGCGAACAAGAGAAACGTCAGCAGCACGATGTTGGGAATCATGAGCAGCAGACGTCGGAGAATGTGCGTCACCATGCAGGCAGCTTCCAGTGCCTATGTCTCACCGCCGGGCCCTTCATCGCGCCATAGACGGCTGAACAACTTCACCCGAGAGATCGGGGACGATTCCATCAACGCCCTGCCCGTCCGCCGGTTTCACCACGGTGATCGTCTCAGAGTCCTTCATGGGCGCAAACGGTCTCATGTAAATACGGGCGGTCATCTCGGCGGAGGGAATAGCCGAAATGATCGCCCGGGGATCGATGTTTACTTTGACTTCCAAAGTTCCCGATAGCGAGGGATGAGGTCGGGAATCCACTCATAGCCCTGCACCGACTTGTTCATCGCTGCGAATTCCGCCGCAAAGGCTATCGGAACGTAAGGCAGGTCTTCCAGGAGGTGCGCATGCACCTGGTCGTAGAGAGCCTTGCGCTTCGTATTGTCGGAGAGCGTGCGCGCCTCATCCAGGAGCTTGTCGACTTCCGGGTTGCTGTAACCGGTCGAGTTCGCATAGCCCTTGGAGTGGAACAGGATGTAGAGCAGCCCATCCGGGTCGGCGCGCTGTGTCCAACGCATCGGTGTGAAGTTGATCTTGCGATCGACGACGCGAGAATACCATTCGCTCTGGGCGACCGGATCGAGAGTGACCTTCAGTCCAGTTGCCTCGATCTGCTCTTTCACCAGCTGGTCGAGCTGACGGAGGAGATTGTCGCTGGGTGCGGACAAGGTGATCTCGGTGCCTTCCTTGATGCCGGCCTCGGCAAGCAAGGCCTTGGCCTTCTCAACATCGTATTCGTAGCCCTTGGTTTCAGGGGCAGACCACCACAGGCCGGGCGGCGTCGGGCCGTTGGAGATGGTGCCGACACCAGCCCAAAGGATCTGGTTGATCTTCTCGCGGTCGATAGAGTGAGCGATGGCCTTACGCAGCTTCGCGTTGTCGAAGGGCGCTTCGTTCCAGTGCCACTGGAAGGAGTACCACTGGCCGCGGGAGATCGGGTTCAGCTTGATGTCAGGATTGTTCTGAACCAGCCGCGAGTCCTGGGGCGAAAGCTGAGCGACGAAGTCGATTTCCCCGGTCATCAGGCGCTGGATGCCGACCACCGCATTGGAGATGTCGTTGAAGACGACGTGGTCGAGATAGGGAAGGCCCTGTTCCCAATAGTTTTCGTTGCGATCCAGGGATACGTGGCTGCCACGGACCCATTCCTTCAGAACGAAGGCGCCGGTGCCGACGGGATGAGCCCCAAGATCCTGGCCGTATTTCTCAGCAGAGGCCGGCGAAATCATGAAGCCCGCCCGGTCCGCCAAGGCAGAGAGCAGTGGTGGAAAGGGCTCTTTCAGAGTCAACGCCACGGTGTTCTTGTCCACCACGTCGATCGAGGCGATGGAGGTGAGCTGGCCGCGCTGAGGGGACTTCGTCGCCTCATCCATGCGACGCTCAAGGTTCCACTTGACCGCAGCCGCATCGAAGTCCGTCCCGTCATGGAACTTCACGCCTTCCTGCAGATGCAGAACAACGCGCTTGCCTCCATCCAAGCTTTCCCAGCTCTTGGCGAGCTCAGGCTGGAGGGAGAAGTCAGGCGAAATCTTCAACAGGGTGTTGAAAAGCAGAAACAGAATCTGCCGCTCCGACCACTGCACGGAGAAGGTCGGGTCCAGGGTCTTGGCATCATCGGCGAAACCGACATTCAGCGTGCCACCCTTCACCGGCGGGCCCGCATCCTGGGCCTGTGCCGAGTTCGTCGCCACACCCAATGCCAGGACAACCGCGAATAACGGCGCGAGCTTCCCAGCGAAAGCTTTCAGTCTCATTTAACGTCTCCCTCAGCCGTCGCCACCTGCGCTCCCCACGAACGTCTTATGCGGCAACCATTGCATCCTATCATACGGTATACCAAAAACAAGCGCGACAGGGAGGGTTTTCCTCCCCTTCGCCAGCCTGCACAGCCAAGCTTACAGCTTGTCACCTTTCTGATCGACGCCCATTTCGGCCATATCCTGGAAGCGATCGCCAATGCGATGATGCGGACGTCCGCCCGTGGCGACAGCAATCGCCACCAGGATCTCGTCCGGGCCGGGCGCGTCAGGGATCGTGAATTCCAGGGTCAGGAAGTGCGCGCGGCTGCCATGGTTTTCCTGCGCCTTAGCGGTCATCGGCACTGCGATGGAGCACCCCGGACCGCCACGCTTATTCGTGAATGACAGGAAGGACGTGCCCCCTGCCGCCTGGCGAAGCTCATTGCCGAAGCGGAGGGTGTGAATCAAGGCCGAGGCATGCTCCACCTCGCCGTTCACTCCGACGACGGCGGCTTTTCCGTAAGCTTCGATGGCGTCCTTGCCTCCGGCCGCTTCGATCAGGCGGGGCACCAGCAGGTCGGCCAGCACAGGAGCCCATTCGAGGATGGCGGGACGAAGGTCTTCGACAAAGCCCTTGCCAGCCCAGGGGCTTGTCATCACCGCGGCCGTCGCAACCATGCGCAGCGGACGCGGGGCTGCCTTGCCTCCCTCTATCAGCGTGTCCTCGACATATGTAACTACCTTGCGCACGCCACTCATTTCTCGCTCCAGCTCTTGCTTCTGATTTTCAGGGAAAAAGGCTCAAGGCCTCAGGAATTCCAGCAGATGGTCAGCCACCACATCGGACGCCTCGACCATAATGCTGTGCCGGTAGCGAGGGAGGATGACCAGCTTCGAGTTCGCGATCTGCTCATTCATGAAGTGCGCCATACGCGTATTCGATCCTTGATCAAACTCCCCCGTCAACACCAGGGTCTCATGTTTGATCTCATGCAGGCGCGGGCCCATCTCACTGGTGCCGAACACCCGATAGGCCTCCATGTAGGAATCCTTGTCGTTGGCGATGAGCTCGGCGATGCGCTTGTCGATCTCCTGGGGATGGTCGCGGGCAAACTCGTCGGTGAACCAACGGTCCTTCGCGGCGCCGGTGACCGCGACAATGCCGCCCTCGCGGATCATTTCAAGGCGAGAGACCACCTTCTCTCTCTCCTCCGGCGTGCGGTTTGCCACCGCCGAAAGTAGCGCGATCTTATCGAAGCGCTCAGGCCAATTGACGGCGAGGCACTGACCTATGAGGCCGCCCAAGGAGAAGCCCACGAGATGCGCCTTGGAAACCGCTTCGACATCCATAATCATGATGATGTCTTCGCAGAACTTCTCCAGCGAATAGGTTTCTCTGATCAGGCTCGATCGGCCGTGGCCACGCAGATCCATCCGGATGCAACGGTAGGAGGGGCTGAGGCGCCGGACAACTTCGTCCCAGGACTCCATATTCGACCCAACGCCATGGACGAGAACGACCGTAGGGCCCTCCCCTTCCACCAGGTAGCTGAGGATTGGACGATTGGGGTGCAGGGTGGGGGTCGGCGTGGTCTGCGGATGATCCAAGGACGTTCCTCGAAAGCTTCAAAGCCAGCGGCAAGGCCAGAACCTTGACCAAAAAATCGTATTATGGCATACCAAAACCAGAGGGCGGACGCAACGATCCCTGCGGATAATTGCGATCGAAGGGGCACATATGACAAGTGGCACAAGCCCGATCCGCGTCGTCGTTGACAATATAAGTCTGCGTGAGCGCACTACTCAGGTGCTTCGAGAAGCCATTCTAAACCTTCATTTCAAGCCTGGTCAAAAACTCGTGGAACGGCGCCTCTGCGAAGACACGGGCGTCAGCCGAACCTGCGTTCGAGAGGCGTTGAGGCATCTCGAGTCGGAGGGGCTGGTCATGCGGTCCCCCAATCGTGGCATGTTCGTCGCCGTCGTCGGGCCCGACGAGGCTCGGCAGATCTATGAGATCCGCGCCGTGCTCGAGCCCGCCATGGTCCGCCATTTCGTGGCCCGGGCAACCGAAAAGCAGATCGCGCTCCTCGACGCGGCGCTGACAGGCATAGAGAAGGCGATCCCCTCAAAGGATGTTCTCAGCTATGTGCATGCGCTCGATACCTTTTCCAACGTTTTAGCGGATGGTGCTGGAAACGAGCTCGCGCGCCAGCTGATCGATACGTTGAGAGCGCGCATCACCTATCTTCGCATAGCGACCTCACGGGCGGCCACAGAGGACAGGGAACGCGGCACTCTCCAAGCCTTGCGGGGTATTTATGAAGCGCTGAAGAGACGCGATGCCGAGGCCGCAGCCACGCTGCAAGAGGCCTATGTGGAGCGCTCGGCCATCTTCGCACAGAAGGTCTTGGCCGAGCTCGAGAAAAGCACTGAGACACAATAGGATTCGACGACATGGAGTATCGAAGACTGGGAAAGACCAATCTCAAGGTTTCAAGATTGGGCCTTGGAGCCATGGGCTTCGGCGACAAGGCTTGGCGAGGCTGGGTGCTCGACCGCGATGCCGCCAAGCCTGTGATTTCTCGATCGCTCGATGTCGGCATCAATTTCTTCGACACCTGCGATTTCTACTCAATGGGCGAGAGCGAGAGAATGCTGGCGGACCTGTTGGTGTCCCAGGTGCCCCGTGACAGCGTCGTCATCGCGACCAAAGCCGGCAATCCGATGCAAAAGCACGTGAATGGGCGGGGGTATTCGCGCAAGCACATCTTCGAGGCTGTGGATGCTTCCCTGAGACGCCTCGGCACCGACTATATCGACCTGTATCAGACCCATATCTGGGATCCAGAAACGGATCTCGACGAACTGGTCGACGTCTTCGCTGATGTCGTCAAAATGGGGAAAGTCCTGTATGTGGGCGCCACGACCATGCCCGCATGGAGCTTTTGCTCCAGCCTGCACATCGCAAGGTTCAGGGCCCTTCCGGCCTTCGTCTCGATGCAATGCGAATACAATCCCTGCCACAGGGAAGCAGAGCGCGAGATGCTGCCCTTGTGCCGGGCCAATGGGATCGGCCTCGTGCCGTTCAGCCCGATGGCGCGGGGCTTCCTCTCCGCGGATCGCCGCGCGGCCGAAGCGTCGACACCCCGCACGAAGACCGACGACTACACGGGCAAGCTTTACTACCGAGAAAGCGACTTTGCAGTCTTGGAGGCCGTGCAGTCGGTCGCAAAACGCCACGAGGTCACGCCATCGCAAGTCGCCTTGGCCTGGACCGCGGGCCGAACCGGGATCACCGCTCCCATTTTCGGTCCAACCGCTCCTCAGCATGTGGACGCGGCGGTAGAAGCGCTTGCCATCGAACTGTCCGACGAGGACGTCTCAGCCATCGAGGCCGCCTATGCACCGCGGGAGATTCACGCCAGTGGACATTGAAGCATCCGGCGACGTCCGCCGCATCGGCGGCTACGATACATTCCTAACAGAGGAGGGCCAGGGCTCTCCCGTCATGTTGCTGCATGGTTCCAGCATCGCGGTGGACGGCCGGCTGACCTGGTTTCGTACCACCCCGGTCCTGGCCGAGCGGCATCGCGTCATCGTTTACGACCAGCCAGGGTTCGGCCGGAGCGAAATCCCACGGGACAGGCAGTATCTCGATCGTCTCGCGCGTTCCGTCCATGCCCAGCACGTGCTGGAGGCGCTCGATCTCAGCAAAGTCACGCTGGTGGGCCACTCCGAAGGCGCCTTCATCGCAACCAAGCTCGCGTTGGACAATCCAGACCGTGTGAGCAAGCTGATCATCGTCACGAGCGGGGGTACCTCGCCTCGCCTGGGCGGAGACATGGACGCCGATTGGCAGGCGGCTTCCGCCATCGCCTATGACTACAAGGGACGCAGCGTCGACGAGGAGACGTTCGTCCGGAGCGAGGGCCATCTACGCCATAGCGACGATCCCGAATTCGAGACGATCCTACGACACAATTTCCGCCAGGCTGTGCAGTCGGGAAATGTCGACTGCTTTCTCAGTCTCGCCTCTCAGCGGTCGGAATATGGAGACTATACGAGCGTTCAGGAGAAGCACATCCTTCCGTTCCTGCCACAGCTCAAGATACCGACCCTGCTTGTTTGGGCAGGGGCCGACGCAACGGTCCCCGTGGCTCGCGGCCTTGCTCTTGCCCACCTTATTCCCACGGCCGAGATGCACGTATTTCCCCGCTCCGGGCACTGGGTGATGCACGAGGCATCGGCCGGGTTCAATCGCCTTCTGGAAAGCTGGATCTAAGCGTATCAGGGACTTCGTTCAGGCGGCGGATCCCTGGCAGCCGACTTGTCAGCTTTTAAATTTTGTCTTATGGTATACCAAATTAAGTCATGGCCTGCCCAGGGAGAGCATTATGAAGTTCGGCATTTCGCAGAACATCCACGACACCACCCGGTCCAAGCCATACGACTTGCTGTTGGACGATTTGCGCGAAGTCGCCGAGTTCGCCGACGAGAACGGTTTCGATACTTTCTGGCTTCCTGAGCATCATTTCAGCCTGTGGGGCCGAGAGATGATGCCAAACCCACTCATGGTCGCGGCCGACGTCGCCGCTAGAACCAAGAGGATCCGGATCGGACTGAGTGCGGCCATCATTACCCTGTGGCATCCGATCCGGCTGGCGGAAGATCTTGCCATGCTTGACCAATTGTCCGGCGGGCGGCTCGAAATCGGCTTTGGGCGCGGAAACTACGGGCTGGAGACAACAAACCTAAACCCCATCGCCGATCCGAACAATCAAGAGCAGAATTTCAAGGTGTTCGAAGAGGGCGTGGACGTCGTCATCACAGCACTCGCCAACAAGATTTTTTCGTACAAGGGAGAAATCTATCAGTTTCCAGCACCGGGCTTCAAAGCGGATCGCGCCCACAGCGTCGACGATCCAGCCTTCACCGATCCCACAACTGGCGAACTGGCGAAGCTCACACTCATCCCGGGATGCAAGCAGAAGCCTACACCGCCGCTCTGGCAGGTGGTCAGCGAGTCCCCCCGCTCGATGCGGTATGCTGCAAAGCAGAACATGGGCATGATCATGTGGCGGCCCTCCGTCGCCACTCTCAAGCAGAGGCTGGGGATCTACAAAGACGCCTATCGCGAGTATCACGGAGTGGACCTGCCTTTCGGGGCCAAGACCGCCATTGTGCGCGACACCTATGTCGCCGAAAGCGAGAAGGAGGCGCGACGCCTGGCGGAGGCGCCCTTGATCGGCAGCTTGAACTTTGCAAATTGGCGTGGCCCCTCGATTTACCTCGATCCCGGCGAGACTCTCGATGCCGACGCCGAAGCCGCCCTGCGGAAGGAGCTCACCTATGATTTCGTGCGCGACCGGGCGTTGTTCTTCGGGTCCCCTGACGATGTGGTCGGTCGGATCCAGCATCTCTATGAAGAGACCCGCATGGAGCAGATCACGTTCAAATGCTCATGGCCCGGCCTGTCGCATGCGGACGAGATGAGGGGCATGAAGCTTCTGGCGCAGGAGGTTCTCCCCCGAGTCCGCCAGTGGCACTCCCAGCGCTTTGCACAGGCGGCAGAATGATCGCCAACACCGCTGGGCTCTCCATCATGGATGACACAGCCGTTCCGGCAGATCATCCGGAACCGACCAAGCAGGAAATGCGACATGCTTTGGGGCATTTCGCGACCGGCGTGACCGTCATCACCGCCATTGATCCCGATGGGAATCTCTGCGGTCTCACCGCCAATGCGTTTTCCGCGGTATCGCTGGAGCCGCCGCTGATCCTTGCCTGCATCGATCGAAGCGTGCGCTGCTACGAAGCGATCCTCGCAACCCGGCTGTTCACGGTGCACATCCTGCACAGCGACCAAGCCGAGGTCGCCCTGAGTTTCGCGCGCAAGGGCGGGGACCGGAGCAAGATTTGCGAGTGGAATCTGACTGACCATGGTCGCCCGCTGATGTCGTCCTTCCACGCGGCGCTGGAGTGCTCCCTGCACGAGGCCCATCATGGCGGTGATCATGCGATCGTCATCGGGCGCGTAGCCCGCATCCATATCGACTCCGACAGCCGGGAACCGCTGCTCTATTATCGAGGCCAGATGCTGAATGGGGTCAGCCCAACAGCTTGAACATCACCGGAGACAAGTCTCGGGCTGCCGCATCGTGGCAGAAGAAATACCAGCTGCCGATCATCGCCAGCCACCAGAATCCCTTAGCAAGACCAGAGATTGTGAGCACCGCCGCCGCTCCATCCAGAATCGATGAGGTCGATTACTGCCACGGGCAAGAAGAACCGATCCCGCACCGGGCCGACAGAAACGCCACGCTCCAAACACTATCCGCTCCCAAGGCCGAAGATAGCGGATCTACCCTGTTGGTTGCAATGCTCCGGACGACCCGCGAGAGGACTAAAACTCGTAGCGCACCATTCTCCCGAGCCGGCGCAGCATCGGCACCTGCGACCAGGCGCTCATGACCATCCGATAGAGCCACGGCTGGTTCACGGTCAGCGCAGGGTCGTAGCCATTGGTCTCCTCGAGAAAGCGCAGTCCGGGAACGTCATGCTCGAGATCTTCGGGACCCTCGAGGGTCCAGTAGAGCTCCGCACCCGTGGCCCTCACGGCCGGCGTCATTGCGATCAGCCGCAGACCCAGGGCATTATAGGCATCGAAGGCAAGTTCGCCGGACGGGAAATGACGGATCAGTCGCCGCAGGAGGGACAGAACGTCCCGCTGCTTGATATAGGGGAGCAAGCCCTCGGCCACGATCATGGCCGGAGCATTGTTGGGGACATGCTCGAGCCAACCCGGATCCGTGACTGAAGAGGCGATCATGCTGCAGCCCCTCCGTTCCGGAATTACCGAGCGCCGCAACTCGATGACATCCGGGAAGTCAACGTCAAACCAGCGCACGGAAGGGGGCGGCGATACCCGCAGCACGCGCGTATCCAGTCCGCAGCCGAGGTTGAGGATGATCGGCTTGGGATTTCTTGCAATAAAGTCGGCGGTTCGATCATCGAACCACTTTGCACGCAGTGCCAAGCCGAGATTGTTACTGGCGCCCATGGCCAGCTTGGCAAAGTCATAGTCGAGCCTGCGAACCGCTTCGTCGGCGTAGTGATCCTTCAGGACCGAGTGGTTCGAGCGGCTCTCCAGAGCTTTGGCATAGAGTGTAATCAGAAGGGTTTCGCGGGCGCCGGTCAGCTTAACGCGCTTACGAGGGTCTTTCTTGGCTTTTCCCGCGTGAGCCGACTCCACCTTTTCCCCCTTGGGATGCCTCAAGCAGTCATTGTCATTGAAGACTTTCGCTCGTTACGCCTGAGGCCGGTCGAGCGAAGCAAATGAAGAATGTGTTATCTCATGCGAGAAGCAAGTGCGGATGTCCGAATGAACAGTATCGATATCGACCGTGTAGCGGCCTGGGTGGTCGAACAGGGGCTCTCCGGCACGAAGGAACAAGACATTCTCGCCGGGTTCTGCGATCGCTGCAGAGAGGTCGGCATCGACATCAATCGCGGCCTGGCCGTGATCGATACGCTGCATCCGATCTATGAGGGCCGGGCTTTCCGCTGGCGCGGAGATGGGGTCGCAGAAGATACCGTCGTCGATTATGGCCCGACGACCTCGGGGGCCGCGGAAGCAGAGTGGCAAAGCACCGTTTTCTACCATCTTCTCACCAATGGCGGGATCGAACTCCGGCGCAACATCGGCAATGGAGATCGCACAGACTTCAAGTTCCTCGAGAAAATCAAAGGCGAAGGCGAAACCGATTTCCTCGCGTTCCTGCACAGGTTCTCGGGGGCGGGAACCATCGGCGAGATGGACTGCTGCTATTCCCACTGGACATCGCGAAGCGGCGAAGGCTTCAGCGAGGCCAATGTCGCTGCGCTGCGACGACTGGTCCCCTCGCTCGCCCTGGCCATCAAATGCGGGACGCTGGCGCGCATCGCTTCGACCCTGGTGGGGGTCTATCTCGGCGACGATGCGGGCCAACGGGTCCTGAGCGGGCGGATCTCCAGAGGGGTCACCGACAAGATCAGCGCCGTGCTCTGGTTCTCCGACCTCCGCGGCTACACCACCATCACCGACACGGCGGCGCCGGATGAAATCATCCCGTTCCTGAATGATTATGCGGATGCCGTGATCTCGGCCGTGCGAAATGCGGGCGGCGATGTCCTGAAGCTGATCGGCGATGGAACTCTGGCCATTTTCAAAGCCGACGATCCCGCCGACGCCTGCCGTGCGGCGCTTGCGGCGGAGGCGCAGCTCAGACAACGGCTCCTGACATTAAATGCAGCGCGAGAGGTCGAAGGCCGGCCGACGACCTCGATCTATCTGGGACTTCATATCGGGGAGGTGTTCTATGGCAATATCGGCAGCGCGGACCGGCTCGACTTCACTGTTGTGGGGCCGGCGGTGAATGAAGTGAGCCGGATCGCTTCAATGTGCCGATCGGTGGACCGCCACGTCATCATGTCCTCCGATTTCGTCGCCTCGACACCCGAGGCGGAGCGCCAGAACCTCGTGTCCGTCGGGAGGTTCGCCCTGCGTGGCGTCCGGCGTGCGCGGGAGCTGTTCACCATCGATCCGGCTCTGCTCTGATGGCTCAGCCTGTGGTGACCCACACGGCGGCGGCAAAGGAAAAGACAGAGAGCAACGTCCCCAGAGCTATGGCACTGGACAGCATACCCACGGCAATGTTGTAGCGCGTGGCGAGGATGAAGGTGTTGATGCCGGCCGGCGCGGCAGCGAACATCACTGCGACCGTGGTCCAGGCAGGCGGCAGGTGGAAGACCTGGGTGGCCAGCAGCCAAACCGCTACGGGATGCACCACGAGCTTCACGAAGGTGATGGAGACGGCAAGACCGCCCGCACCGCGGAGGCCGTAGTGCCGCAGGGCGGTCCCCATGGCGATCAGCGCGCACGGCACGCTGGCCTGAGCGATCATCTCGAGCATCTTGGCCGGGGCGGAGGGGATGCTCAGTCCGATCGCGTTCCAGATGAGACCACCGGACAGTCCGAGCATGATCGGGTTCCGGGCAAAGCCTTTGCAGATGTCCAATAGCAGTTTGCTGCTGGCACCCTTATGGCTTGCCCATTCTATCTGGATCGTCGCCGCCAGCGTCATGATCGGCAGGTGCACGGCCAGGATCAGGAAGAGCGGCAAAGCCCCCGCATTGCCGAGAACGGCGAAGATCAGGGGCAAGCCCATCAGCATGGTATTGGCATAGGCACTGCCGACGCCGGCGACGGCCGCCGTTCTCTGATCCTCCCCGAAGATGAAGATGGCGATGGCCCATCCCGTGATCCAAGCCACCGCCACCGCGCCGAAATAAGTGGCCCAGAGATCCCATGGCCATTGACCGGGAGGGCTCATGCGCGTGAGCGTCGTGAACAGGAGGACGGGGATGCCGAGGACGAAGACGAAGGTCGAGAGGCCCTCGCCCACCGTCTTTCCCAGCACACCAGCAAAGGAAAGCACGTAGCCAATCAGGATCAGTCCGAAGACCGGCGCGACGGTGTCAAAGGCCTGGTACACTAGCCCCCTTTATCGAGTTGCTACTTAACTGCTGATGAAACCGCGCTATAGTCGGCTCCATGAGCGAGAACAAGCTAGACCATCAGACGGCAACCACTTCCGAAGAAATTCTGCGGCGCTCCTACAGCATGAAAAGCTCCGAGGATGCGCTGGCCGTCTACCGGGATTGGGCCGCAACCTACGACGATCACCTGGAGGGAGATCTCCGCTACCTCTCCCCCGAAGGCGTCGCAGCGCTCGCCGCCGAGTGGATCAGCGATCGGGACGCGCCCGTGCTCGACATAGGCTGCGGGACAGGGCTCACGGGCCAGGCGACCAGCGCCCATGGATTCAGGACGATCGACGGGATCGACATTTCCCCCGAGATGATTGCGGTCGCTCTCTCCAAAGGCATTTACCGCCAGATTTACCAGGGAGACCTGACAAAGCCGATCTCTTTACCCGATGCCTCCTATGCCGGGGCAGTCTCCTCCGGCACCTTCACCCATGGCCATGTCGGCGCGGTCGCTTTCGACGAAATCTTCCGAGTGTTGAGGAAGGGTGCGATTTTCGCCTGCACTATCCACCGGCACATCTTCGAGGAGCTGGGCTTCAAGGATAAGATCAAGGCAATGGAGGCGGACGGGCGTCTGAGAGTGCGGCACCTGCACGAAGCCCCGCTCTTTGAGACAGCCGAGCCAGATGGTCTTTACTACGTGTTCGAACGGCTCTGATCTGTTGCGCATTGCAGCATGAGAATTGCTCATGTAACCGTCTTCAGATGATGCAGTCGTAGGATCGAACGATGAGCCTTGCTGACGACGTGGCTGGCAGCCGAGCCATTCTTGCCGAAATCCCGGTCCTCGCTGCCGAGGCGGCCTTAGCTGCCGAACAGATTTACGCAAAGGCCAAAAGTCGCGTGCGCGAGCAGGTCTCGGACAATGGTCGCATCTCCAATGCGTTGGTCGAGCAGCATCAATCGGCTGCGCACGGCCTTGCCTGGCTGGCAACCTATGTCGAAGTTCTCCGGCAGCTCGCGGAGTATGCAGGCCGGTTAGCCGAAGACGAGATCCTCGGCGAACTGGAAATGCTCATCGTCCAGGTCGTCGCCGGTGAGTATCTCAATCAGCTCGTCGGCGGCATTCCCATGAATCAGGGGGAGTTCGTCCGCCCCCATGACCTCGGCCTCGATGATGACGACCTCGCGCCCTTGCGGCAGGGTGCGGCACTGACCTTGCGACGGGGCGGCAACAGCGCTGCTGCACGCGCGAGGATCATGGAGCTCATCCTGGCGCAACAGGGTACTACGACCTTCGGCGCCACCGGTCTCGACGAGACCATGGAGCAGATGCGCAGCGAGATGCGCCGGTTCGTCGAAGACAAGGTCGCCCCTCATGCCCATCAGTGGCATCTGGACAATGCCTACATTCCTCTCGAGATCCTGAGCGAGCTGAGCGAACTCGGGGTGTTCTCCCTCACTCTTCCCGAGGCGTTCGGCGGACTGGGCCTCGGGAAGGAGTCCATGTGCGTCGTCTCCGAAGAGTTGTCGCGGGGTTATATCGGCGTAGGATCGCTGGGCACGCGGACGGAGATTGCGGCAGAGCTCATCCTGCACGCCGGCACTGAAGAGCAGAAACAGCGCTTTCTGCCGAAGCTGGCATCGGGCGAGATCATCCCGACGGCCGTTTTCACCGAACCGAATACAGGCTCGGACCTCGCGTCGCTGCGGACGAGAGCGTCTGTGGACGGCGATGTCTACAAGGTCCACGGCAACAAGACGTGGATCACCCACCCGGTTCGCGCCGATTTGATGACGCTGCTGGTGCGCACCAATCCGGAGGAAACCGGCTACAAGGGTCTGTCGATGCTGCTCGCGGAGAAGCCCCGGGGCACGGACGACGATCCTTTTCCTGCAGCGGGCATGACCGGGGGCGAAATCGAAGTGCTCGGTTATCGCGGCATGAAGGAGTTCGAAATCGGCTTCGACGGCTTTACCGTGCCGACAGCCAACCTGCTCGGAGGGATCGAAGGGCAGGGGTTCAAGCAGCTCATGCAAACCTTCGAGAGCGCCCGGATCCAGACGGCAGCTCGTGCGATCGGCGTTGCCCAAAGCGCGCTGGATCTCGGCTTGCGATATGCCACCGAGCGCATGCAATTCGGGCAGCCGATCGTCTCGTTTCCCCGGGTGGCGGACAAGCTGGTGATGATGGCCGTGGAGATCATGGCGGCACGGCAGCTGACCTATTATGCTGCCCGCGAGAAGGATGCAGGCCGACGCTGCGACGTCGAAGCCGGGATGGCCAAGCTGCTGGCGGCGCGCGTCGCGTGGACTGCGGCCGACAACGCTCTTCAGATCCATGGCGGAAACGGATTTGCGCTGGAATATCCCATCAGCCGGGTGTTATGCGACGCGCGCATCCTCAATATCTTCGAGGGCGCGGCCGAAATTCAGGCGCAGGTCATCGCTCGTCGATTGCTCGACGGAGCCAATTGACCTGCGTTCCCTGATGATTCAAAGGCAACTACAATGAATGTGCTCGAGTATCTCGTCCCGGTGGCCATCGCCGCAGTGTTCGTCGTGCTGCTGCTGGGCCTGTGGAACATGATGCGCGGGGGAGACCCGAATACGTCGCAAAAATTGATGCGTTGGCGCGTGATCCTGCAATTCGTTGCGATCGTCATCATCATGGCCACCATCTACTTCATGCAGAAATAGACGCAGGTCTCCAGGCCGAGTACGTCAACGCGGCGCCAGGCGGACGGCGCCGTCGAGTCGGATCGATTCCCCGTTCAGCATGTCATTGTCGACGATGTGCCTGACGAGGGAGGCATATTCGTCGGCCCGGCCCAAACGGGTGGGAAACGGCACGCCTGCCGCCAGCGACTTCCGAGCGTCATCCGGCAAGCCATCGAACATGGGTGTGTGAAACAGGCCGGGGAGGATGGCCATCACGCGAATGCCATCGGCTGCGAGATCGCGGGCCACCGGCAGGGTGAGACCCATCACCCCGGCCTTGGACGACGCATAGGCCGCCTGCCCCATCTGGCCATCGGTGGCCGCCACGGACGCCGTATTGACGATAACGCCACGTCCGCCATCTTCCGTGACCGGTGCCAGCGACAACATGCCGGCTGCCGATCTGGACAGCATGGCAAAGGTCCCGATCAAATTGATTTCCACGACTTTCCGGAAATCCTTCAGACTGTGAGCGATCACCTCGCCGGTCTCTCGTTTGCGGCGAACCGACTTCTGTCCAATCACGATGCCGGCGCAGTTCACGAGGATGCGTTCCTGCCCATGAGCCTCGCGGGCCCTGGCCAGACCCTGGTCAATGCTCTCTTCGTCGGTCACGTCGACCTTGCAGAAAATGCCTCCGATGTCTCGGGCCACCTGCTCTCCGCGCTCACTGTTCAAATCAAAGAGCGCCACCCGGGCTCCGTCTTCAGCAAGACGCCTCGCCGTCGCCTCTCCAAGCCCCGAAGCGCCGCCGGTGACGATCGCGGCTGTGGCATTGTCGATTTTCATGACTGCTCCAAAAAGCCAAATATGCTGTGCGACCCCTAACCTTGCACCGCCGCCAATGCAATTCCATATCTTGCCCGTGGATCCAACTTCAGGAGGACCGGATGGCGGAAGGGACGGGCGTGGCAACTCAGACACCGGATCTCGATTCTCCGGAAATTCAGCTGCCAGTCGTCATGCAGGCGAATGAAAAGCGCGTTCGCCGCGGCTTTTGGCGAAAGCTCGGGCGTGTCGCCACGCGACTGCCGTTTGCAGAGACCATCGTCGCCGCCTATTACTGCGCGCTGGATCCGGCAACTCCTACCCGGGCGAAAGCTATCCTCTTGGCAGCGCTCGCCTATTTCGTCCTGCCGTTCGATGTGGTGCCGGATTTCCTGATCGTTCTGGGTTTCACGGACGATGCCGCGGTGATGTTTGCCGCCATGAACATGATCACCGCCTATATGAAACCCGCGCATTACGAACAAGCAAAGGCGTCGCTTGAACGCATCCGTGCGGGTGGAAAGGCTGAGGCCTGATCGCGGCTACATCTCCAAAACGACCTTGCCTTTCGCTTCGCGGCGGGCGAGCACGTTGAGTGCGTCCGCCACCTGATCGAGCTTGAAGATGCGGTCGATTCTCGGGCGCACTTTGCCGGATGCGCACCACTCCAGGAGCAATTCCATGTTCTCGCGGTTTCCGGTGGGATCACGATCGATGAAAGCCCCCCAGAAGACGCCGACGATGTCGCAGCTCTTCAGCAACACGAGATTGAGCGGGATTTTGGGGATCTGACCGGACGCAAAGCCTATGACCAGGAAGCGGCCGTACCAACTTGTCGCACGAAGAGCCTGTTCCGACAGATCGCCGCCGACCGGATCGTAGACAACGTCGACCCCATTGCCGCCAGTCAGTTCCTTGAGACGGTCCTTCAGTGATTCCCGCTCATAGTTGATCAGCTCGTCGGCGCCCAGTTCACGACAGAAGTCGAGCTTGTCGTCGGAGGAGGCCGCGGCAATGACACGGGCGCCCATCTGCTTGCCGATCTCGACCGCGGCCTGGCCGACGCCACCGGCCGCTCCCAGGATCGCCAGGGTCTCACCCGGCTTCATCCTCGCCCGATCCTTCAGCGCATGGAGGGTCGTCCCATATGTCACGGAGAGGCCGGATGCCGTTGCGTAGTCGACGCTATCGGGAATGCGGATGACCTTCGCATGGTGCACCGCCAGCTCTTCGCGAGCCCCGCCCCAACCCATATAGGCCATGACGCGGTCGCCAGGCGTGAAGTCCTTCACATTGGCTCCCACGGCCGTGACGTCGCCTGCGACTTCTCCCGCCGGAGAAAAGGGAAGCGGGGGTTTAAACTGGTATTTGTTCTCAATGATCAGCGTGTCGAAGAAATTCAGCGAGGCGGCGCGAACGCGGATCACGACATCGTCGGGCCCGGCTTGAGCTGGTGGGACAGTCTCCACTACCAGTGTGTCGGGCGGACCAAAGCCCTTGCAAAGCACTGCGCGCATCCTCAGTCTCCCATCGCTCTCGATGCTGCTTCGTTAAAGGTCGCGAAACGCCTGTGCAAGAAGGCTTTCCGAATCAAATAAATGCTAACTGTTCTGTTGCGCCGCTTGTGCTACCACTGATCGAAAATAATAAGCTGTTGCCGTGGAACGGCAATTTTTGCGCTGGGATGTCTGCTGCTTGATGAAAGATGATAAAGTCCGGTATCTATGACGAGCTGTCCGCTCCGTCAGAGCCGGGTTGATTTTCACATGGTCATGCGGTTACCCATCGCCTCACCTCATATCCCGACGAAAGGAGCCATTTGCCGATGACTGCCCGTGGGACGTTCATCGTTCTCTCTCTCGCCGCGCTTCTGATGATTCCTGCCGGCTCCCATGATGCCGAGGCACAGACACAAGCCGAGCCCAAACTGCTTGGAGATTTCAACGACTGGGCGGCTTACATGTATAATTCCGGAAAGGGCAAGGTTTGCTACATGGTGGCGAAGCCGTCTTCTTCGGAACCCAAGGCCGTAAAGCGCGACCCCATCTTTCTCCTCGTTACCCATCGGACTGCCGAGAAGGTCAAGAACGAGGTCAGCACCATCATCGGCTATCCCTTCAAGAAGGGCGAGCCGGCGGTCGTCACCATCGACAACACCAAATATGAGATGTTCACCAATGGTGACGGCGGATGGTTTGACTCCAGCACCAAGGATTCCCAGGTTCTCAACGCGATGAAGGCCGGGCAGCGCCTGACCGTCGTCGGGCAATCCTGGCGTGGCACCGAGACGACCGACAATTACTCGCTTGCTGGTGTGACGGCTGCGTCAAAGGCCATCGACGACGCCTGCAAATAGGCTTCATCGCCCCTAGTCCTTGACAATGAAGGGTTCCCGCGCGACCTGTTGCGGGAGCATGCGCGCCGATCCGGCATGAAGCGCGGCCAAAGATGCGCCATGACCATGACACTCGACATCTCCTCGCGCCGCGAGCGCCCCCTCACCGCTTCACAGCCGGCGATCCCTCGCTCGCTGATCGGGCTTACTCGCGAGGAACTGGCGGAAGTGCTGGTCGAGATCGGCATTCCCGAGCGGCAACGCAAGATGCGCGTCAGCCAGATCTTCCGCTGGCTCTATAATCGCGGCGTCACCTCATTCGTCGATATGACGGATGTCGGAAAGCCCCTGCGCGAGGAGCTCGAGAGACGGTTCACGCTCGATCGGCTGACCATCGTCGAGGAACAGATCTCATCGGACGGGACGCGGAAGTGGCTGCTGCGACTGCCGCCTTCCGGTCCGCTCGGCCAACGGCACGAGGTGGAAGCGGTCTATATCCCGGAGGAGGATCGAGGCACGTTGTGCATCTCGAGCCAAGTCGGCTGTACGCTCAGTTGCACCTTCTGCCATACCGGCACCCAGACCCTCGTGCGGAACCTGAGCGCGGGCGAAATCATAGGGCAACTGCTGATCGCTCGCGACAGGCTCGGCGAGTGGCCCGACCAGCTCGCCAGCAATCCGAACCCTCCCCTCGGTGGCCGATACATCACCAACATCGTCCTGATGGGCATGGGCGAGCCGCTTTACAATTTCGACAACGTGAAAGCGGCGATGGAGATCGTTTCCGATAATGAGGGTCTGTCGCTGTCCCGCCGGCGCATCACCTTGTCCACGGCCGGTGTCGTCCCGATGATCCCTCGGGCCGGAGAGGAAATCGGTGTGATGCTGGCAATTTCGCTGCATGGAACGACCGACGAGATCCGCGACAAGCTCGTGCCCTTGAACAAGAAGTACCCCATCGCCGAGTTGATGGCGGCCTGCAGAACCTATCCCGGGCTTTCGAATGCGCGGCGCATCACGTTCGAGTATGTGATGCTCCGGGACATGAACGACAGCAATGCCGATGCGAAGCGGCTGGTGAAGCTGCTGGAGGGCATTCCAGCGAAGATCAACCTGATCCCCTTCAATCCTTGGCCGGGCAGCCCGTACGAATGTTCCGACTGGGAGCGTATCGAAGCTTTTGCGGAGATCGTGAACCGGGCCGGCTACGCCAGCCCGATCCGTACCCCCAGGGGGAGGGACATCATGGCCGCCTGCGGGCAGCTGAAATCGGCATCCGAACGGATGCGGGCCAAGGACCGGCGTATCGCAGAAGACGCTGCAGCTCCAACGGCTTGAGAGCAGGGCGTCATCGTCCACGGGCCGGTCCTGTCAAGCGGTCCCAGAGTGCGCGAGTCCTCGCCCTTTTGCCCAAGCCAATGCGCGCTCGAGGCGATCATGTCCCCAAAAGACCTCCCCATCGGGCAAGACGAAGGAGGGGGCACCAAACAGGCCGATGCGCTGTGCTTCTGCCGTTTCGTCCCTCAGCCTCTGCTTCACCGTTTCCGACTTCGCCTCCGACAACATCGACTGCGGCTCGAAACCAAGCTCAGCCAACAGCGTGGCCATGACCGATTCCTCGGAGATCCTGGCGCCTTCCCCGAACGCGGCGTCGTAGACGTGGCGCGTGAAGGCCGCACGCTGGGGCGAAACTCCGTCGGTCAGCGCGATCCTCGCGGCGAGCATACTGTTCTGAGGAAACGGATCCGGGGCCTGAAAGGGAAGACCGTGTTCGGAGCAGATGCGCTGCATGTCGCGCCACATATAGCGGCCCTTGACCTTGTTGATCACGAAAGGGGACGTCGTCAGTCCCTGATCACGAAAGATCACACCCAGCAAGAAGGGGCGCCATTGCACTGTGACGCCCGCCTCATCAGCCATCGCCTCGATGCGCATGGCCGCAGGATAGGAATAGGTCGAGCCAAAGTCATACCAGAAATCGATCGAACGCATCCGAACCCTCAATCTCGATCGCCGCGCATCTGTTGCTCAGCGCCATCCGCTTCACTATAAGCCCACAATAACCCATACCTCAGGACACGAGGACATTCATGTCAGACGTCAAGAAGGTGGTGCTCGCCTATTCCGGCGGGCTCGACACCTCGATTATCCTCAAATGGCTGCAGACCCATTACAACTGCGAAGTCGTGCCGTTCACGGCCGATCTCGGGCAGGGCGAGGAGCTCGGCCCCGCTCGCAAAAAGGCAGAGATGATGGGCTGCAAGGAGATCTTCGTCGAGGATCTGCGAGAGGAGTTCGTCCGCGACTTCGTGTTCCCGATGTTCCGCGCCAATGCCCTCTATGAGGGGGTTTACCTGCTGGGCACCTCGATCGCGCGACCATTGATCGCCAAGCGGCAGATCGAAATTGCGCGGCAGACCGGGGCCGATGCCGTTTGCCACGGCGCCACGGGCAAGGGGAACGACCAAGTTCGCTTCGAGCTGACCTATTATGCGCTGGAGCCGGGAATCCGGGTCATCGCTCCGTGGCGCGAGTGGGAGATGAAGAGCCGCACAGACCTCATCGACTTCGCGGAAAAACATCAGATCCCGGTGCCGAAAGACAAGCGAGGAGAAGCGCCGTTCTCCGTGGACGCCAATCTTCTGCATTCGTCGTCCGAGGGCAAAGTGCTCGAGGATCCTTGGCGGGAACCGCCGGAGTATGTGTTTCAGCGCACGCTCTCCCCGGAGGAAGCGCCGGACGTGCCGGTGTCCGTGGAAATTGGCTTCGAGCGCGGCGATGCCGTCTCCATCGACGGCAAGCGGCTGTCGCCTGCGGAATTGCTGACCAAGCTCAACGAACTCGGCAAGGCCAATGGGATCGGCCGCCTGGACCTGGTGGAGAACCGCTTCGTAGGCATGAAGTCCCGGGGCATCTACGAGACGCCCGGCGGCACGATCCTGATGACCGCGCATCGCGCCATGGAGTCGATCACCCTGGACCGTGGCGCCGCTCATTTGAAAGACGATCTCATGCCGCGTTATGCGGAGCTCGTCTATTACGGCTTCTGGTTCTCGCCGGAGCGCGAGATGCTGCAGGCCGCCGTCGACAAGAGCCAGGAGCATGTCGAGGGCACGGTCCGTTTGAAGCTCTACAAGGGCAACGTCATCGTCACCGGGCGTCAGAGCGATGCGTCGCTCTATTCGGAGTCGCTGGTCACCTTCGAGGATGACGCGGGGGCTTACGACCAGAAGGATGCCCAAGGCTTCATCAAATTGAACGCCCTGCGACTGCGCACCCTGGCGGCCCGACGGAAGCGTCTCGGCCAGTAACAACACGGCGAACGAGGCCAGCCCTTCGTGACCAGCCTCGTCGTCGCCATCTTCTGCCTCGTCTATCTCGGGATGGCCGTGGGGCGCATTCCAGGCCTGCGGGTCGACCGCACCGGGATCGCCCTTCTCGGACTCGCGGTTCTCATCGTCGCCGGGGGGCTTTCCCTTCCGCAGGCCGCCTCTGCCATAGACTTGCCGACGATCATCCTGCTGTTTGCGTTGATGGTCCTTTCGGCCCAATTGCAGATGTCGGGATTCTACGCGCTGTGCGGGCGGGCGGTGACGAGGTCCGCAGACAATCCCGTGCTCCTCCTGGCCGCCGTCATCGGCGTGGCCGGAGGCCTGTCTGCCGTCTTGACCAACGATGTCGTGGTGTTCGCCCTGACCCCGCTCCTGTGCATGGGATTGAGGGCACGCGAAATGGACCCCCGGCCTTTCCTCATCGGGCTGGCTGGGGCCGCCAATGCAGGTTCGGCCGCGACACTCATCGGCAATCCCCAGAACATCTTGATCGGAGAGGTTGGCGATCTCGACTTCTGGTGGTTCGCGCTCTATTGCGCACCCCTCGCCCTGGTCAGCCTCGTCATCGTGCTGGTCGCGGTCCTGGTCACCTGGCCCAGCGTCTTCTCGCGAAGCTCCACGCTGGCTCCTGAAGAGGTCGCCTCCGTTCCCGCCGATCGATGGGAGGTCGCGAAGGGGCTCGCGAGCCTGGCGCTCCTGGTCGGCCTGTTCGCCACCGACATGCCGCGCGAGGTGAGCGCCCTCGGCATTGCCGCGATCATCCTCCTGTCCCGGAAGCGGTCTTCCCGAGACGTCCTCGCAGCGGTGGACTGGCAATTGCTGCTGTTGTTCATCTGCCTCTTCGGCGTAACGGCAGCCTTTTCAAACACAGGTCTCGCAACGGGCTTGATCGAAAAGATGGCAGAGTTAAATCTGTTGCCGGAACGGCTGTCCGTCATGGCGCCGATCAGCCTGGTCTTGTCGAACACCATCGGGAACGTGCCCGCGGTCGTCCTGATCACGACACTCATTCCAGATTTGGGAAGCGGCCCCCTCATTGCTCTTTCACTGCTCTCGACGCTCGCGGGGAACCTGCTTCTCACGGGATCCATCGCCAATATCATCGTCGCGGAGCGTGCCCGCTCACATGGCGTGACCCTGAGCTTCGCTGATTTCGCCCGTTCCGGGATCCTGATGACCGCCGTGAGCTTCGCCGCCGCCATCGGCTGGCTCCTGGCGATCGGGATCGTGGCGATGTGACTATTCCGCGGCTGTGGCGACCGTCACCGGGCGTCGACTCCGGCCTGAGCCTCCAATGGTCAGGTAGATGGCAAGCGCTCCGAAGCCCATGATGGGCATGATGGTGGCCAATGCCTCGAGCGGATCATTGAACAGTGACGCAATGGCCGTTCCAGCGAAGCCTCCGCCGATCTGCAAGAAGCCCATCATCGCGGAGGCCGCACCGGCCATGGTCGGAAAGTGGGCAAGAGCATCGGTCGTCGTCGACGGCAACAGGAATGCGATGCCGAACGCCCAGATCCCGACAGGGATCATCACGGTCAGGAATGTCGGCTCCACCAGGCGGAGGACGATGGCCATGGCTATTGCTCCCAGCAAAACAAAGCCAAGACCGACCGGCACCATGGTTCGCGCTTCGCGGTGCTTCAGGATTTGGCCGGTCAAGCCCGCTCCCGTGAGGAAGGAGGCCGACTGCATCAGCATGCCCAATCCGAACTCAATCTCGGTCAGGCCCACCTTGTCGACCAGCACGAAGGGCAGGATTCCCGCCAGAGTATACAAACCGCCCAAGGTCAATCCAACGATCAGGCTCGGGGCTAAGAAGCGCCTGTCGGATAGGAGCGTCAGATAATTGCGGAGTATGCGCAGCGGCCGCAAATGCGCCGGGTCGCGTTCTGCGAGGGTCTCGGGCAATCCAAATATCACCAGCAGGATCAGACCGATCCCGTAAATCAGCATCAAGACGAAGATCGAGTGCCAACCGAAAGCCAAGAGCATGACACCGCCGATGGTCGGCGACAGAGCAGGGCCAAGCGCCAACATCAGGCCGATCGTGTTCATGATCTTGGCCGAGGCCTGTCCTGTGAATTGGTCGCGAACAATGGCCCGGGACAGCGCAACCCCGGCGGCTGCGCCGATTCCCTGGAGAATCCGGCCCACAAGGAGCCAGGTCACGGAGGGTGCGACCACGCAAATCAAGCTGCCCAGCATGTAAAAAACGAAGAAGCCGAGAGCGGTCGGCCGGCGTCCCAGCGCGTCGGACATGGGGCCGCTGATCAGCTGGGCGAAGGCGAACCCAAAAAAGTAGGCGGTCAGGGTCAGCTTGATCGTGGCCGGATCGGTTGCGAAAAACTTCACCAGAGCAGGCATGGCCGGGGTGTAGAGCGCCATGCTGACGGAGCCCATGGCGACCAGAACTGCACCGATCGTCGCAGTCCGCGTCGGCGACATCAGCTGCTTCACGCGTCCGTCTCCGCCAGATTTTCAGCCAACAGATTGGTCCGCATGATGTGAAGATCCAGACGAAGCCGTTCGACTTCATCGGGACTCATGCCCTGGGTCGCATGGTTACGGATCTCGGTAGCGATGTCGGAGACGAACTGCACTATGGGAGCTGCCTGGGCAGTCACCCGGACCAGTTTCGCCCGACGATCCGCAGGATCCGGAACTCTCTCCACAAGCCCACGGGCTTCGAGCTTATCCAGAAATCCAACCAGGGTCATGGGCTCGATGCCCATCAGGTCCGCGATCGCGCTCTGGTTGGACCCTTCGAACCTTGCAGCATAAGCAAGAGTCCGGGCTTCACCGGACGTCAAACCCAGCCCGGCCCTATCGAGAGTCTGCTCTATGCGGCGGCGAAGAAGCCTAGCCACCTCGAAGGTGAGGAAGCCCACGTTGTCTGTCGGAGATGCCATAGACGAAAAAACTGACTTATAATAAGGATACCATACTATATGGGACGGCGCCTTGGAGACGTCAATCACCTTGAATCCGGTCGTACAAACTGGATTAACGTGGTCCTTCTGGGACGAGCATGCCAGGTGCAGGTTGCGCTTTGACGCGCAGTGACTATATTGCGCCGCATCACAGTAGCCGCGGGCCGGGTCCGGTTTCCGCGGCATTTCGTTTAGGCAAAGCCATGGATCTACGCAACATCGCCATCATCGCCCATGTCGATCATGGCAAGACGACGCTGGTCGATCGCCTGCTCTCCCAATCGGGCGCCTTCCGCTCGAATCAAAGGGTTGCAGAGCGGGCCATGGATTCCAACGATCTCGAGCGAGAGCGCGGGATCACGATCCTCGCCAAGGTGACGTCGGTCCCATGGGGCGACATACGCATCAACATCGTCGATACGCCTGGCCACGCGGATTTCGGCGGAGAGGTCGAGCGGATCCTCAACATGGTCGATGGCGCCGTTCTCTTGGTGGATGCGTCGGAAGGTCCCATGCCGCAGACGAAGTTCGTCGTCGGCAAGGCCCTCAAGCTCGGCTTGAAGCCCATCGTGGTGATCAACAAGATCGATCGTCCGGACGAGCGGCACGTCGAAGTCCTGAACGAGATCTTCGATCTGTTCGTCGCGCTCGATGCCAATGAAGAGCAACTCGACTTCCCGGTGCTCTATGGTTCGTCCAAGCTCGGATGGATGGCCGAAGACCCCGCCGGACCGCAGACCGACATGGGACCTCTGTTCGACCTCGTGCTGAAGCACGTTCCCGCTCCGCATGTCGAAGACGGTCCGTTCCGACTGCTCTCGACAACCATCGAGGCGGACCCTTATCTCGGTCGGATTCTGACCGGCCGGATTACCTCGGGGATCGTCAAGCCGAACATGGCGGTCAAGGCGTTGAGCCCCGACGGCCGCGTCATCGAGGATGCTCGGATCTCCAAGGTTCTGGCATTTCGCGGCCTTGAGCGGCTGCCGATCGAGCAGGCCGAAGCCGGAGACATCGTCGCCTTGGCCGGACTGAAGATTGCCACCGTTGCCGATACGATCGTCTCGCCGGAGGTCACTGCGCCGATCAACGCCCAACCGGTCGATCCCCCGACTTTGTCCATGGAATTTCGGATCAATGACGGACCGCTGGCCGGCCAGGAGGGGGACAAGGTTCAGAGCCGGGTCATCCGCGAGCGGCTGATGCGGGAGGCCGAGGGCAATGTGGCGCTGAAGGTCACACCGAGCTCCGAAGTCGACAGTTTCGACGTTGCCGGACGCGGTGAATTGCAACTCGCCATTCTGATCGAGACCATGCGGCGCGAAGGTTTCGAGGTGACCGTCGGACGTCCGCGGGTCGTCATGAAACGAGACGAGGCATCGGGCGAGTTGCTCGAGCCGGTCGAAGAAGTCACGATCGACGTCGACGAGGAATATTCCGGCACCGTCGTGCAGAAGCTCTCGGAGCGGCGCGCCGAGCTGACGGACATGCGGCCTTCCGGTGGAGGGCGGCAGCGCATGATCTTCCGAGCCCCGACGCGCGGGCTCATCGGGTATCACGGCGAGCTTTTGTCGGATACGCGCGGCACGGGCATCATGAACCGCGTGTTTCACGCCTATATGCCTCATGCCGGAGAAATCCCGGCGCGGCGCACCGGCGTGCTTCTGTCCAATGGCGAGGGCGATGCGGTCGCCTTCGCGCTGTGGAATCTCGAAGATCGCGGGCCGATGTTCATTCATCCCGGCACGCGGGTCTATGCGGGAATGATCGTCGGTGAGCACACCCGCGGGAATGATCTGGAAGTGAACGTCCTCAAGGGCAAAAAGCTCACCAATGTGAGAGCCTCGGGCAAGGACGAGAACGTCAACCTTACTCCACCAATCAATCTGACCCTGGAAAAGGCGCTGGCCTTCATCGGCGACGATGAGCTCGTGGAAGTGACGCCGAAATCCATCCGACTGAGGAAGGCCATCCTCGACCCGCATGAGCGAAAACGGGCCGAGCGGAGCAAGGCTTCGGAGTTGACCGTCTAAGGATCCGAGCAGGGAAAGCCGGCAGCCAACTGATCCGGACTTTTTCCCAGCTTGGTGATCATGACGGGATGATCGACGCTGCAGTCGAATCCCTCTGCCTGCCCGTCCGCGACAACACGGCTCAGTGCCTGCGCGGACGGCAGATCAGCGTCGATGTAGGCGACGTGGCAGACGTCCTTCGCACTGATCGACGTCACGACTAAAAAAGTGCCGTCGTCACCATTTTCCCCTGTCGACCACCGCGTGATCGTGGCGAAGGGATCTCCACCCCTCAGACGCCACTCGATGTCTCCTTCGATCGTGTTGGGTGAGATGAAGGTTTCGCGACCTGCACAGCGATCCCTGGCGTCATCGCCGAAACTGATCAACATCCGCTGATCGGCCTGAGCCACCCAGACCTTGTGGTCCCCATAGCCCTCGCACATCCACTCGGAGACCCCGATCTTGGGATCGTCCACCGTATGATCGCAACGATCGAGCGCGAAAGTCGTTATCTCGCTGGTGGGCGGGGCATCCTGGGCCGTCGCGCTGCTGCTCATCCCGACTGCCGCGAGTGCTGCCAGACAGATCACAGCGAAAGCTTTACGCACCATTCCTTGTCCTTCGCGTCAGGTACTCTTGCAATAATTCTAAAGATCGGCTCTTGTGCGCCGCACAATCCACCCATCCCCAGCTCGGAAGATCCATGCGTCTCGAAGAAATCTCGATCGGAATGAACCCTCCCAAGGAAGTCAATGTCGTGGTCGAGATCCCTCTCGGCGGCGAGCCCATCAAATATGAGATGGACAAAGCCTCAGGGGCGCTCTTCGTCGACAGGTTCCTTTATACCTCGATGCGCTATCCGGGCAATTACGGCTTCATCCCCCATACATTGTCCGAAGACGGAGATCCGGTGGACGTGCTCGTTGCCAATCGGCGCTCGATCGTGCCGGGCGCTGTCATGGCCTGTCGTCCCGTCGGCGTGCTCCATATGCGCGACGAGGCCGGCGAGGACGAGAAGATCATCGCCGTTCCGGCGAATCGGCTCACGGCTATGTATGATAAGGTGCACAGCTATCAGGACCTGCCGGACATCCTGCTGAAGCAGATCGCTCACTTCTTCGAGCACTACAAAGATCTCGAAAGCACGAAATGGGTTGAGATCGTCGGGTGGGGCGATGCCAACGAAGCGGAGCGCCTCATCCTGCAGGGCATCGAAGCCGCCGAGCAAAAAGCGCGCGACAGACTTCAAGAGGGCTGAAAGCCCAGGGTGACGCGGACTTCGGCAGCCGTAAGCCCTTCCTCCCGCAAGGACCGCAGGCTGCGATCATGAGCGCTCTTCGATAATTTGCGACCCATCTCGTCGCCGATCAGGCGGTGGTGCCGGTATGTAGGCTCCGGCAGTTCAAGCAGCGCCTGCAACAGGCGGTGAACGCCTGTCGCGTGAAAGAGATCCTGGCCACGGGTGATTTCCTCGATGCCCTGTTCGGCATCATCGATCACCACCGCAATATGATAGCTGACCCCAATATCCCTGCGGCCGAGAACCAGATCACCCCAGCGTTCCGGATGCGCCGGAACGAGGCCGCCCTGTCCTTGGGGACCCGAGCCCTGCTCTCTGAAGGTCAGGGGCTGGTCGAGACGCGCCAGCGCGCGATCCATATCGAGACGCCACGCCGCCGGCATGCCCGTCCGTTCGAGCTCGGCGCGTTCTTCGCGCGAGAGCCCCTTATGAAGGCCTGGATAGAGTGGCGCACCGTCCGGATCCACAGGCCAGTTCTTGCGGCCGACCAGGGCGTCGCGGACTTGCTGGCGGCTGGCGTAACAGGGATAGAGCAAGCCCATCCGGTCCAGGCGAGCCAGGGCGTCACGGTAAAGGCCCAGATGGTCCGACTGGCGACGTACGGGTTCCAGCCATTCGATCCCCAGCCACCGAAGATCCTCCAGGATCGCATCAGCATAGGCTGCCCGGCAGCGGATGAAATCAATGTCCTCGATGCGCAGGATAAAATCGCCATCGGACTGCCGTGCCCGGGCTTGGGTAAACAGAGCGGAGAAGGCGTGTCCGAGATGGAGCTCGCCGTTCGGACTGGGGGCGAATCTGAACCTTGGTCTTCGCATCGTCGACACTGTGAAGGCATCTTGTTGCCGATCCGTACATCAGATAGGCACGGCGGATGTTTTCCACCATCGAAAGTCTCGATCACATCCAGGAGGGGATCGACGCGCTTATCGCGAGCGAACCCCGGTTTTCGGTTATCTTCCAGATCGCGGGCCTCCCGCCGCTTCGGCGCCTTCCCGGCGGTTATGCTGGGTTGCTGCGGATCATCACGGAGCAGCAAATCTCTTTGGCCAGCGCCAAGGCGATCTGGGGACGCATGGTGGAGCAGCATGCACCTCTCGATCCCCTGCGAATCCTGACGCTCACCGATGCAGAGTTTCGGACAGTGGGTCAGTCGGCAGCGAAAATTCGCACCATCCGCAACCTCAGCCAAGCCATTGCCGACGGCCTGCTCGACGTGGATGGACTTGTCCACCTGCCCGATGATGAGGTCCGAAAACGGCTCATGGCCATTCCCGGGATCGGACCGTGGACGGCTGATGTCTTTCTTCTTGCATGTCTCGGGCGACAAGATGCATGGCCGGCGGGCGACCTTGCCCTGCAGGTGGCGGCGGCCGTGGCTTTCGAGCTTCCAGCTCGACCCAGCGCCAAGGAAATGCTGTTGATCGCCGAGCCCTGGCGACCCTGGCGCGCGGTTGCAGCCCGGCTGATCTGGGCCTACTACGCGACGTTAAAGCCCCAGCCAATCCGGGAGACATCCCCGCTATGACGACACATACGCCCCGCCTTGCCCCGCTGTCCGGGAAGCCCGCCTCCAAGCTCGTCATCCTGCTGCATGGCTATGGCGCAAATGGCGATGATCTCATCGGCCTGGCAGATGCCTGGCAGCCGATGCTCCCAGATGCGGCCTTTGTGAGCCCGGATGCTCCGGAACCCTGCGAAGGCGCCGGTTTTGGATATCAGTGGTTTCCATTGCCGCGGATCCATCCGGATGAGCTATGGCCAGGCGTCCAGCGGGCCGCACCGGGATTGCAAGCCTTCATCGACGAAGAGCTGGCGCGCTACGGGCTCGAGGAAACCGATCTTGCACTGGTGGGTTTCAGCCAGGGAACGATGATGGCGCTCCATGTCGGCCTGCGACGCAGCCGCGCAGTTGCAGGCATCCTCGGTTATTCCGGCGCACTCGCAGGAGCGGAAATGTTGAAGTCCGAGATCCGATCGAAGCCGCCCGTCCTGCTCATCCATGGGACGTTGGACGACCTGATTCCAGTACAGGCGATGCCGATGGCGGCGGCGTTCCTGGGGGAGCTGGGAGTTCCGGTGGACAGCCTGTCCTGTCCTGGTCTGGGTCACGGGATTTCCCCAGAAGGTGTCGCCGCAGGCGGTCGCTTCCTGGTGGAGACACTTCGGTGAAGAGCCTCACCTGCAACAGAGAGTCGCTTCACATCGCTGTCACACCAGATATAGTACAGCACACTGGCTATGATTTGATTCTAGTTTCTGGATGGAATAGCAGGTGGCAAGACTGTATTCCCTCCGAAGGAGCGGAGATCGGTGGACGCCGTCGCGACATCACCGCAGAATTTTCCGGCGCTGGTCCTGAATGCGGACTTCCGCCCCCTGAGTTACTACCCACTTTCCCTTTGGTGTTGGCAGGATGCGGTGAAGGCGGTCTTCCTCGATCGCGTGAACATCGTCTCGCATTACGACCGGGTCGTTCGAAGTCCGACCTTCGAATTCGCGCTGCCAAGCGTGGTCTCTCTCAAGCAATACGTAAAGCCCGCCCGCTACCCCGCCTTCACCCGGTTCAACGTCTTCCTTCGCGACAAATTCACCTGCCAGTATTGCGGCAGCCATCATGACCTGACCTTCGACCACGTGACGCCACGGTCGCGTGGAGGGCAGACGACGTGGGAAAACGTCGTCGCGGCCTGCTCGCCCTGCAATCTCGCCAAAGGCGGCATGATGCCAAACCAGGCGCGCATGTGGCCAAGCCATCAGCCAACACGGCCCACCGTCCATCAGCTCCATGCCAACGGCCGATTGTTTCCGCCAAACTTTCTGCATGAAAGCTGGTTGGATTATCTCTACTGGGACAGCGAGCTGGAACCTTAGGCGCCTCAGGCCTTATCGGAGCCAGCCTTCAGGAACCCCCACAAGGCCACGAGGGCAATTACAGCCGAGATCAGGGCATTGTATCCGGCGAAGGAGATGCCGAAGAGCCGCCATTGGGCTTCCGTGCAGCTCACAACACGACCTCGCGTCAGGTCCGGAAGCACGCTGTCAGGATTGGCAAATCCTCCGCCTCCGGAGCATTCAGCGGGCCCAGCCCACCACGTCCATTCGACACCGGCATGGTGGATGCCGAGGCCCGCGCTGACGATCATCACGCCGGCCAGCACCAAAAGGCCCCAGCGCAGCCAAGCTCCATTGCCGGTACTGCGGATGACGAGCATGAGCAACAGGGCCAAGATCGCTACGATGTAATATGGCCAGCGTTGCCGGTAGCAAAGCGCACAGGGGATATAGCCGCCAATCACCTGGAACCCCCAAGCCGCGACAATGGTCGCGACGGTGAGGGCAAACACCACAACCAAGGCTCTGTAGCTCGGTGATTCGATCATGACGCGGCTTTAGACCAAGTCGGCTGCAAATTGAAGCGCGTCATAATTTCCGGGTCTCAGCGACCGAACACATGGGCCTTGCCGATCACAGAAAACTTAACAGGCGTGCCGATCGGCTGAAGCTCAGCATTCGTTGTTCGGATCGACAGCGGGGGCTCTCCGGGCTTCCCCTCGGCGCTCGACAGAGAGACAAGACAGGACGAACCGGCGAATTCGACATCCGTGACGACAGCATCCGCTTCCATGGCTGTCGATGGCATCAGTCTCACTTGTTCAGGACGCACCATGATTTGCGCCATACCCTTCCGCTCCGTCGCATCGATCGGAATCCGGCCAAGGACGCAATCGGCGACATCACCCAACAACTGGGCGGGTACGATAAGGGCACTACCGATAAAATTGGCTACTTCAGGGTCCGACGGCCTTAGATAGAGGTCGCGGGGGCTCCCGATCTGGGCAAGATGGCCCGAGCGCAACACCGCAATCTGGTCGGCGAAGGACAGAGCTTCCGCCTGATCATGGGTCACGAGGATCGTCGTGATGCCGGCCGCGGCAAGGATCGCAGCCACCGATCGGCGCGTCATGTCTCTCAGGGCCGCATCGAGAGCAGAGAAGGGCTCGTCGAGAAGCATCAGCCGAGGTTCTCGTGCCAAGGCGCGGGCGAGGGCCACGCGTTGCTGCTGACCTCCGGAGATCTCATGAGGGCGCCGGTCGCGCATGGAATAATCGAGTTCGACCATGTCCATCAGACGGTGAATGCGTTGTTTGCGCTGCACCACCCTGCGGTCGATCCCGAAACCGATGTTCTGGCCAATGGTGAGATGGGGAAACAGGGCACCATCCTGCGTGACGATGCCGATGCCCCGGCGATGTGCCGGGATAGAGAGCGTCGAATCCGCCAGCCGTCGCCCATCCAGCGTGATGCTGCCCGCGTCGGGCCGCTCGAAACCGGCGATCAGCCGCAACAGGGTCGTCTTTCCCGAGCCAGAAGCTCCGACGACAGCGGTGCGCGTGCCTGTCGGGATTTCCAGGTTTACATCGCTGAGAGCCGTGACAGCACCGTAGCTTTTGCTCAGGCCTTCGATCTTCAGGAGAATCATCGTCCAGTGGCCCATTTCGATTGGGCGTGCAAAATCAGCGTCATGGGCAGGGACAGCAGGATCATCAGCAGCGCATAGGGCGCGGCAGAGACATAGTCAATTTCCGCGGTGAGCGCCCAGAATTCGGTGGCAAGGGTGTACGTGCCGCTCGGCGACAGCAAGAGTGTGGCGGTGAGCTCGTTCGTCACTCCCAGCCCCACGAGTGCCATGCTGGCGGCCGCTCCCGGAGCGGTCAGGCGCATCGTGACCTGGCAGATGGCCTGGAGGGGCGTTCTGCCCAAGGCCATTGCAGCCTGCTCAAGCTCGACCGGAGCTAATGCCAAACTCGCCCTGAGACTGACCAAGGCGCGCGGCAAAAAGAGGAGGAGATAGGCCATGAGAAGAGTGAGCGAGGTCTGATACAGCGGCATGGCGAATGTTATGGTCAACGTGGCCAGAGCAAGAGCAATCACCACGCCGGGCAATGAGCCCACATAGTATTGGCAGGCTTCGAGGATCCGTTGCAGGGGGCTTGGCGAGCGCACCGAGAGCCACGCCATGGGTGCCGCCGCAATCGTCGCCAGGAGCCCACCGGCAAGGGCATAAGCCAGCGTCTGAAGCAATGCTCCCCCGACCGCGCCGCGCCAGACATCCAGGCCCCCTATGCCCAGCCATCGGCCGAGAGTCAGCATGGGCACGCCCAGGGACAACGCCGTCACCAGCAGGATCAGGAAGAGGCCCAGCGGCATCAGCCGCCCGAGGGGGCAACGGATCATCATCGGTGCCGCGCCCGATCCGACGCGCGCGTAACGCTCCTTTCCCCGGAGCATGGCCTCGAGCACCAGGAGTCCGAGACAGGAAAGGACCAGAACCCCGGCGAGCATGTTCGCTGCGAGACCGTTATAGGTCGACTGGAACTGGTCAACGATGGCCGTGGTGAAGGTGTCGAAGCGCAGCATCGCGAACAGGCCATACTCACCCAGGAGATGCAGCCCAATCAGCAAAGAGCCGCCACAGATCGCCAGACGCAATTGAGGCAATACCACCCGGACGAAGGTCAACCATCGGCCGAAGCCCAAGGAGGCCGAGGCATCCTCCAGGGACGGATCGAGGCGCCTCAGCTGGGCTGCGACGGGCAAATAGACAAAGGGGAAATAGGCGAGAACAGATACCAGCACCGCAGCGCTCAACCCGTGAAGTCCCGGCACAAGGCTCACCCAGGCATAGCTGTGGACGAAGGCCGGAATGGCCAGCGGCGTCACGGCTAGCCATGCCCAAATGCGTGCTCCGATGAGATCCGTTCTCTCGGTCAACCATGCGAGGGACACGGCTACGACAATGGCAAGGGGGATCGCCACGAGTTCCAGAGAAAGAGTGTTGACCAGGAGCTCGCCCACTCTCGGGCGGATGATCAAGCTTAGAGCCGTCTCCCAGCCCGTCTGAACCGTCGTCCAGGCCACAAAAAGCAATGGCACCAGCGCAAAGATCGAGACAAGTGCCGCGGCGGCGAGCACCGGCAGATTGGCGCCAGACATCAGGCGCGTCGTTAACGGAGTCTCCCGTCGCGTCGTCGAGACGCTTCGGGTCACACCGGACGTGGGGAGAGGATGACCTTTCATCGGTCCCAGCGCATGACGCGTGCCTCAACGCTCTGCCGTGCGCTTTCCATTGTCAAAGCAGACCGGCCTCGGTCATGAGTTCGGTCACTTTCTGGCTGTTGAGCTTGGAAGGCTCCACGGCAGGGGCCTGCAAATCCTGAAGAGGCACCAGCTCGGGGCTCGACGCGATGCCGGTTCCGACGGCGTATTCGAAGGTTTCTTCCGCAAGGATCTTCTGGCCGTTCTTGCCAGTCACCCATTTCACGAAAGCCTGAGCCGCATCCGAATTCTGGCTGGACGCAAGCACGCCACCACCGGAAATGCTGACAAAGGCTCCCGGGTCCTGATTGCGGAAGTAATGCAGCTCAACATTCCTGCTGTTTTCGCCCGTGCGCGCCTGATCACCGAACCAGTAATAGTGATAGATCAGCGCACCTTCGACTTCTCCGGCGTTCACCGCCTTCATGGCCGCGCTGTTGCCGCGATAGGGCGTGGCGTTGTCCTTCATGGCCTTCAACCAGGCCGCGGTCGCTTGCTCGCCTTTCAACTCCAGAATCGCGCTCACAATCGCCTGGAAGTCCGCGCCAGCGGGAGATGCGGCCCAGCGGCCCTTCCAGCGTGCGTCCGCCAAATCCATTACGGACTTCGGAAGCTCCTCTTCCGTGAGTTTCGTCTTGTCATAGGCAAAGACGGTCGAGCGCGCTGCGATGCCGGTCCAGCGGCCTTGTGCCGGCCGGAATGTCTCCGGCACCTGTGCAAGTGTGTCAGGTGCAAGGGGCGCAAACAGGCCGGCATTCTCGACCAGAGCCATTGCCGGGGAATTCTCGGTCAAGAAGACGTCGGCTGGGGAGGCCGGACCTTCCTGCATCAGAAGATTACCGAGCTCGGTATCGTTCCCGTGGCGGAGGACGACCTCAATCCCCGTCTCCTTGGTGAACGCTTTCGCCCAGGCTTCACCGACGGACTTATGCTGCGCATTGTAGACCACTATGCTTCTGGCATCCCGCGCTTCCGCTGGTCCTATCAGCTGGAACACGGCAGCAACGCACACTACGGCGGCGGCAAAATAATCCCGAAGCAATTTCATCCATCCCTTTTCATCAGCGTAAATGTTCCGAAAGCAATCGAGATCTGTAGTCAACCATTCGTGAAATTGTCAAATCGTAATGTTTTTCATTATAACAATTCTAAAGTAAAGATGAGAGCAGTTGCTTCACGCATTTACTTGCTGCTCTGCAACGTCGCGTCGAGGCCGGGAGGAGAAGACCGGCTCTGTCCAAGGGCGAGCTGTCTCGATGATGTTGAATTGTTCCCATTGAAGACGCGCCAAGGCTGCTGCACTCTGCCCTTCCTTCCAGTGTCCCTCGAGGTGCTTCATGCAGTCCCACGCGCGTGTCGTCGTCATTGGAGGTGGTTGCGTCGGCGCGGCCATCCTGTACGGCTTGGCCAAGAAAGGCTGGAGCGACATCGCTCTTCTCGAGCGAACCCAGCTCACGGCCGGCTCCACCTGGCATGCCGCAGGGCTTCTGGTCTCCTATGGCCGTTCGCATAATTTCGGCCGGATGGTCAGCAAGACGCTCGAGATCTACGGAGGCCTACACGGCGACACGGGACAAGATATTGGCCTGCATATCTGCGGCCAGCTGCGGGTCGCGAACACAAAAACCCGGCTGGATGAGTTTCGCAGCTATATCGGCATAGCAGACGCTCAAGGCATCAGAGCCCATATCGTCAGCCCGGCCGAGATCCGAGAGCTGGCGCCGCTGCTCGAGGGCAATCGGACCATGCTCGGGGGCCTGTATCACCCCGATGACGGCCATGTCGCGCCGGCCGACGTCACTCAAGCAATGGCCAAGGGCGCCCGAGACCGAGGAGCCAAGATCTACCTCAATACCGAAGCGCGGGCTTTCGAGCAGCTTGGCAGCGGCGAATGGCGGGTCACCACCAATCAAGGAACCATCACCTGCGAGCATCTGGTGCTCGCGACCGGAAATTATGCTCGGCAGACCGCCGCGAAAGTCGGCCTGGACCTGCCCGCGATCCCGATCATCCACCAATATTGGGTGACCGAGGCCATTCCCCAGATCATCGAACGGAAGAGGAAGGGGCTTCCAGAGATGCCCATCCTTCGCGACGAAGCCTATGCCGGCTATCTGCGCGAGGAAGGCGATGGACTCATGTTCGGACCCTACGAGACTGTGGAAAATCTCAAGCTGTTCGCCGTCGATGGCGTGCCAGAGTGGTTTGGAGCGGATCTGTTGCCGGAGGATTTCGATGCTGTCGCCGCGAACTGGGATGCTGCGCTGAACGCGGTCCCTGCGCTTGCGAATGCCGGCATCAAGAGCAATGTCCGAGGGCCCTTCCAGATGACGCCCGACGAGTTGCCCCTGGCCGGCCCGGCTTGGGGTCTGAACAATCTGTGGCTGGCAGAAGGGGTGCCCGGCGGCATTCTCTGGGGCGGGACCCTTGGCCATTATCTCGCGGAATGGATCGTGGAGGGCGGTACCAGCGTCGACATGTCGGAGATCGACCCAAGGCGCTTTGGTGCCTACGCCAACAAGGCGTGGACCAAGCTCAAGGTCCAGGAGGCCTGGGGCACGCATGCCGATCTGCATTTTCCAGGCGAGGACCTGGCTGCAGCGCGGCCGGCGAAGACCGCCCCTTCCTATGACCTGCTCGGGAGCCGGGGGGCCGTGTGGGGCGTGATGAACGGCTGGGAGATCCCGCGCTGGTATGCACCGGAAGGCGTGGAAGCGGTCCAGGACTACAGCCATCGCCAGACGAAGCATGGGATCCACGTCGCCGCCGAAGTGGCCGCCGTGCGCAACGGCGTTGGCTTCGTCGAGCTGACGCCGATGACCAAATTCGAGGTTTCAGGTCCTGGCGCATCTGCCTGGCTCGATCGGATCCTGGCAAATCGCCTGCCTTCCGTCGGCCGAATCTGCCTCGCGCATCAGCTTTCACCCAAAGGTACGGTGCTCGCCGAGTACACCGTCACCCGCTTGGGGGAGGAGTTCTTCTATCTCGTCAGCACGCCGCGGGCCCAGCGGCATAATTTCGACCTCCTGAGGCGCAGCCTACCCTCCGACGTCCATTTCAGCCTGCGCGACGTCACGGACGAACGTGGGTGCTTCACCATCGTCGGGCCGCATGCCCGGGACCTGCTGCAGACACTGACCGAGGTGGATCTCAGCAATTCCTCATTTCCTTGGCTCGCTGCGCAGGTGGGCGACATGGGGCTCGCCGGAGACGTCCGCTTCCTGCGGATCAATTATGAAGGCGAGCTCGGATGGGAGATCTATCATCCCCTGCCCTATCAGCGCATGCTGCTGCAGCAGGTTCTCGATGCCGGCGAAGCCTACGGTCTCAGGCTCGTCGGAGTGGAGGCTCTGGAGTCGCTGAGACTGGAGAAATCATATCGCGCGATGTATCGCGACATGAACCCTGCTCTGACAGCCCTGGAAAGCGGATTGCACCGGTTCATCCACTTCGACAAGGGCGATTTCATCGGACGCGATGCGCTGCTGAGCCAGAAAAATGAGGGTGGCCCTTCGCGACGACTGGTGCCCCTCTCGATCGCGCCCGGCGGGGATGCGAGCGTCATCGCGCATGAGAGTGTCTCTGTCGAAGGCCGGCTCACCGGCCGCGTCACCTCCGGCGGTTATTCCTATCATTTCGGCCGCGATCTCGCGATGGCGCTCATCGAAAGTCGCGACACCCGGCCAGGCACGCAATTGGAGGTGAACATCTTCGGCGAGCAGCGGGACGCTGTGGTGATCGAGGAGTCACCCTATGATCCGGGAAACGAGCGGTCACGGTTGTGAGGAGGACAGTCGATCAACAGTTCTCCTCACGGTCTCCTCCAGGGCCAGAGGATCGCCCTTGACCAACACCGATTTCAGTCGATCCTTGGAGCCAGAAATGATCGAAATCTGTGACTTTGGAACATTCAAGGTCTTCGAGAGGAGCGCTACGACCGCGGCATTGGCAGCGCCATCCTGAGGCTTCGACCTCACTCGCAGCTGAAGTGCCGGTGTCCCGTCGGCCCCTCGCCATATGCCAGCGGTGCCCTCGCTCTTGGCGTTTGGGGTGACGCGGACAATCAGCACCAAGCCGTCATCCGAGAGGCGATAGGGATAACCGCCGTCCGCGCTCAGATTCCGGCGCCGTAAAAAAGATAAACCACCAGTCTTTCAAGGAAGAGCAGCAACACGATCAGGATCAGTGGCGAGATGTCCAAGCCGCCAAGATTAGGCAGGAAACGCCGAATGGGCGCCAAGGCGGGCTCTGTCAGACCGTCGATCGCATAGGCAATCTGACGAATGAAGCTTTGGCTGGGGCTGACGATGTTGAAAGCGACCAGCCAACTCAGAATTGCACCTGCAATGATGATCCAGATGTAGATGTTGATTACTGTAATGATCAACCACAAGATCGGATTCATTATTGATTTCACCCTAACCCGCAAGCGCCTCCCGACATGTAGCCGTCGCACTGATTCCACGCAAGTGCGGCAGTGGAACCCTGAGGCCGAGAGGGCTGCTTGACAGGGCCGGGGGCTGACGCCTAGATACCCGCGGATCGGGGCCGTAGCTCAGTTGGGAGAGCGCATCGTTCGCAATGATGAGGTCAGGGGTTCGATTCCCCTCGGCTCCACCATCCACCCTCCAAGTCGTTGATATCTTTGGAAGTGAAGCAGGTTCAGCACTTCGCATTCGCCGCTGGAGTGCAGGCGGCTGTTAAGGGCTAAGTCTGTCAGGCATAGGCGCGCCTTTATCTTAGTGCTGGTTGTCCCCTCTGTGCTCAGCCGGGCCTGTCTGCCGTGTTTGAGATCCGCTTTGACCCTGCATGCTCCAGCGCTCAAGTGGGAAAGGTCCTATCCCCTCCAGGCTCGGGGACCATCACGGCATCACCTACGCGGCGTGAAGGCAGCCGCGGTCCGGTATGAGGTGCCTATGGATCTAATGGTTTTCGACACTCATCTCGACCCAGCGAAGCACTGAGTTTCCGCATCTTAGCGTTTGCCCCTGTACATCTGCCAGAGTCAGCGACGGTCGCGAAGAAACTGTATTCCAAGGTCTTCGAACCGGGAACATCCCATCTGTCCTAAATTGGTATCGATTTGGGCGCGAAGGATCGACATGACCTTCGACACGCCCGCAACACCGCCGGCCACCGCGCCGAAGACGGCTGGCCGACCAAACAAGCCCATTGTCGCGCCGAGGCAGCGGGCAATGATGATGTCGGCGCCGCGGCGGATGCCACTGTCGACCAGAAGCGGAATCTCATCTCCGACAGCGGCCCTGATTTCGGCCAGCATCTCGATCGGCGCCGGTGCGCGATCCAGCTGACGCCCGCCGTGATTGGATACCAGAAGGCCGTTGGCGCCCAATCCGACCGCTCGTGCAGCATCATCGGGGTGAAGGATGCCCTTGATTATAAGGTTGTGCGGCCAGGCTTTCCTGATGTTTTCGACAAGCGACCAGGTCTGGCCGCTATTGGGGATCTGGGTGCTATAGACATCGGCCACTTCATCAGCGGTCGCCCCAGGCTTGGCGTAGGGCGCAAAATTCGCCATCAGGGGCAGACCACCGTTCTTGAAGTAGGAATATACCCAACCCGGATGCGCTATAGATTCCAGAGCGATCCGAGGCGTCACCCTCAGAGGGCGGGAAAATCCATTACGCATGTTCCGTTCGCGTCTGACGCTGACTGGCACGTCGACGGTGATCAGCAGATTCTGGATGCCGGCTTCCCGCGCACGGCGAATGAGATCGAAACTGATGGTCTCATCACGGGTCGTGTAGATCTGGAACCATGTGTTGTTCGGCGCGACCTTTACCGCTTCCTCAAGAGAGGCGTTGCTGGTGCTTGACATGACGTAGGGAACGTTGGCCGCAGCGGCAGCCTCGGCGAGCATGAGGTCCGTGCCGTGTCGGAAGAGGCCAAGAATTCCCATGGGACAGATGCCGAACGGGGAGCTGTAGCTATGCCCAAAGAGTGTCACCGACTGGTCGCGCTTAGAGACGTCCATACAATAACGCGGCAGCAGGGAGTACTTGCGGAAAACTTGGGCGTTCCAGCCCAGCCCTTCCTCTCCGTCAACACCCCCATCGACGAAATCAAAAGCGATGCGGGGAAGCCGACTCCTCGCCATGGTGCGAATATCGTCCAGGTTAACGGCGTTCTGGAGATGCATTTCTTGCCCGCATTAATGTTGAGAGGGTATCGCTGATCGCGGCGTTCTGGAACGCGACATTCCCGAGACAGGTCGTGCGAAATTTCTCGCTGGAAGGAGCGGCCCGGGCTCGCTTCCGCGAGCGGATGGGGCCGTGAACGCTCATGGATCGCCCTTTGCACTGTGCCCGAGATAAGCCGTCTCGAAGGCGCCCTTGGCAGCCAGTTCCTCGAAGGGGCCGGCAGCGACCACGCGACCGTTCGCCAGGACGATCGCCTTGTCGGCCAGCATTCGTGCGAAGGCGACATTCTGCTCGACGATGAGCATGGTCAATCCGCTCTCTTTCAGCCGGGTCAACGCCGCGTAGATGTTGCCCACGAGGACCGGCGCCAGACCCAGGGACGGCTCGTCGAGCATCAGCAGCCTCGGCAGAGTCATCAGCGCCCGCCCAATGGCCAGCATCTGTTGTTCGCCACCGCTGAGGCTGCCGCCTTTCTGATCCCGCCTTTCGAGAAGACGCGGAAACAGCTCATAGACCTGCGTCAAGGCGTGGGCGCGCTCGGTTTGATAACGCTTGGCGCGAACGGCATAGGCACCAAGTGCCAGATTGTCGGCGACGGACAGGTCGGAGAAAATCCGGCGACCCTCGGGCACCTGGGCAATTCCTCTTCGCACGATGTCCTCGGCCGATTTCGCATCGATTCGCTGCTCCTCGAAGCAGATCGAACCGGCATTGATGGGCACAAGCTGTGAAATTGCCTTGAGCATTGTCGTCTTGCCGGCGCCATTGGCGCCTAGCACGGCAACGACCTCGCCACGTTGAAGGTCCAGGCTGACGCTGCGCAGCGCCTGGATCTTGCCATAGAGAACATCAAGCTGGTCAAGCTGCAACAACGGGCGCGCTCCCGAGATACACATCGATCACGTCGCTGTTGCCGCGAATCTCCGCCGGGCTGCCATCGGCAATGACACGCCCGAAGCTCAACACGGTGAGGGTCTCGCAGAGGGACATGACCAGATCCATGTTGTGTTCGACCAGAAGTAGGGCCAACCCAGATGCATTGAGGCCGAGGAGCAACTGCTTAAGGCGGTCGGTCTCAGCGGGGTTCAAACCAGCCGCCGGCTCATCAAGCAGAAGCAGCTTCGGCCTACTGGCGAGTGCCCGCGCGATCTCCACCATGCGCTGATGGCCATAAGCGAGGTTCTGCGGAAGTTCCAGCGCATAAGGCGAAAGTCCGAGATCCTCGAGCAGGCTCTCGGCAAATGCGGTGATCTCGCGTTCCTCCCGACGGCCTGCAGGCAAACCCGTGATCGCACGAACAAATCCGGAACGAGACCAGGTATGGCAGCCGACCATGACATTCTGCAGCACCGTAAGACCAGGAAAGACACGCGGATTCTGGAAGACGCGGGCAATACCGAGGCTGGCGATCTGGTGGATTCTGCGGCCTCGGATCTGATCTCCATTGAAATGAATGCTTCCCGTCGCACCGCGATCATGGCCGCAGATGATGTTCATCAACGTCGATTTGCCGGCACCGTTAGGACCGATCAGGCCGCGGATCTCATTGCGCGGCATTCGGAAAGAAACGCCATCCAGGGCATTCAGGCCGCCAAACCGACGCGAGACGTCGCTGACCTCGAGCAGGTCCGTCATGGCTGGCCACTCGCAACAGGCGCGCTCGGAGCGGCGTCACCTTTCTTTGGAGATGCCCTAGCCGAGTCCCTGAACTGTGTGAGAGCCCCTGCTATACCCTGGGGAAACAACAGGAAGACAGCAATGTAGATGACGCCATAGAGAAGACCATTATAGCGGGTCGAGGTGAGCAGGAGGCCCGGAACGACCGTCAGCAGCAACGTACCGATCACCGTACCCCATGCAGTGCCCATGCCGCCGACAACCACAATCGCCATGACCAAAATCGAGAGGTGAACGGTGAAGGAATCGGCGCTGACTACGCTGAAATAGTGGGCGAAGATGCCACCGGCGATCCCAGCCATTAAAGCAGAGAGCGCAAACACATGGGTCTTCATCAGATGCACGTTCACGCCGCATGCTGAGGCGGCGGTTTCATCATAGCGCAAGGCAAGAAGTGCCCGGCCGACACGGGAGTCCTTGATCCGCAACGCAGCGAAGAGACACACCGCAAAGATCAGCCAGGCCAGGAAAAAGGCCTGGGTCGGCGTGACGATGTCGGTCCCGAACAGCGACAGCGGCGGAATGCCGTAAAGGCCGCTGGCACCACCGGTGACCTCTAGGGTGCCGACGAGAAGAAAGACGACTTGGCCGAACGCGAAGGTCGCCATCGCGAGATAATGCCCCTTGAGTCGCAGGATTATGGCGCCCATTACCCAGGCACAGAGAGCAACGATGATGGCGGCGAGCGGAATCGTCAGCCAGGGCGCGAGATCAGTGTTCATCGAGAGCAGAGCTGAGCCATAGGCGCCCATGGCGATGAAACCAGCCTGTCCGAAGGAGATCTGCCCAGCATAGCCGATAAGCATGTCGAGCCCGACGGCGGTGATCCCGTAGAGGCCGGCCAGGACGAGCAGAAGGATGAGGCTGTCATTGGCCCAGAGAGGGGCCGTCAGCACCGCAGCGATGAAGAGTGCCCACCAGGCCATCGGACGAAGCGCAAGGATCTTCTGCATCAGATCTCCAAGCGATGCCCGGTGCGGCGGCCAAACAATCCATGAGGCAGCACGAGGAGAAATAGAATCATGACCACGAACGAAATGACGTCGCGATATGTCGAGCTGATGAAGTAGCTGCTGAAGGCTTCGATGAGCGCCAGGGCCAATCCCCCAATCATGGCGCCAAATACGCTGCCGAACCCGCCGATGATCGCCGCCACGAATCCCTTCACCAACAGAGGCAGCCCGATATTGTAGCCGGTGAGGATGATCGGCGCCGAGACGGCCCCGGCAATCGCCCCAAAAGTGGCGCTCAAGGCATAGGCTGCCGCCACGACACGGCTGATTGATATGCCCACCAGCCGGGCGGCTGCAGGATCCATGGCGGCCGCGCGCATGGCTTTTCCGGTAAGTGTACAGGTCCAGAACACGGTCAGTCCCGCCGTTACCAGAAGACTTACCGCGATCAGCCAAAGGCTCTGCCGCTGGACGAACGCGGTAAAGATTTCCACCGGTGGACCGCTGGTAAATGCCGGAACCGTAATCGCCTCGCTGCCGGCGGTGACCAGCACCAGATTGGAGAGGATGACGGAGATCCCGAAGAGGGTAAACGCATAGCTGAAGGACGGCGCGTGACGGCGATGCAGGGGCGAGATGATGACACGCTGCAACGCCAGCCCCACAAGGGTGGTCAGGATGATCGCCAGCAACACCGCCAGCGCCAACGGGAGGCCGTAATAAATCCCGGCAAAGCTTAGAACGCCGCCCAGCATCACGAATTCGCCCTGGGCGAAATTGATGACGCAGGTCGAATTGTAGATAAGCGAGAATCCGATCGCCACCAGACCATAGAGACAGCCTTGCGACAAGGCGGACATGGCGAGGCGAACGACGTCGTGCAGCACGGGGTCGGTCATGGCAAAGCGACCAGCGCCCCATCCTTGACCTGGGCCATCACCAGGGATTCCGGGGTGGGGCCGATATGGTTCGTTGGACTGAAGCTCACCACCGCCGTCGTGCCGGCAAAATTCTGCGTGGCCTCGAGGGCATCGCGGATCTTCTCCCTGTCGGTTCCCGCGCGTTTGATCGCATCGATGATGAGGTTTACGGCATCATAGCCGAGTCCGTTGTAGTTGACCGGTTCTCGGCCGTACTTCTCCTTGAAGGCGGTCGCGAAGGTCTGGATGGCGGGGGTCCGAGGGTCTGAGGCCGGCAAAGTCTTGTACACATCCAGCGTAGACAGGGACGCTACAAGACCTTCTACCGCTGCGTCCCCACCGATCTCCTTGAACTTCTTCAATCCCACCCCGAAAACCGGAGAACCGGCAACCATCGGCGTCTTGATGCCGAGCTGGTAGCGTGTCTTGGCAATGATCGCCGGCGGTATGCTGCCGCCGAACTGGACGATCACATCGGGCTTGGCGCTCTGGATTTTGATCAGCTGGGGCTGGAAATCGGTGTCATGAGGCTGATAGCTTTCCACCGCGATGATCTCGAGGCCCGCCTCCTTGGCCGCCGCCATGAACTGATCCCGCAGGGTTGTCGCATAGGGCACCGAATCGTGGATGATCGCGACTTTCTTAATGTCCTTTTGGCTGAGAAGGTACTTCAGGATGGCCGCCGACTCGATGGGCGCCGGCGGGTACATGCCGAAGATCCACGCGGGCGGCTCCTTGGTGAACTTGCCCGTCAACGCTGCGAAGGAGACATCAGCGACCTTGAGCCTGGCAGCGATGGGAGCCAGGGCCAGGACCGATGCAGACGAAGTGGACCCGGCAACCGCAACAACATTGTCCGAATTGACGAGTGTCGTCATCCCGACGGCCGCCGTCGCCGGATCATATTTGTCGTCATAGACGACACCCTGCAGCTGCCGGCCATTGATGCCGCCTGCCTTGTTCGCCATGTCGATAGCCAGCTGGGCGCCATCCAGTTCCTGCTGTCCGGTATTCGCCGCCGGACCAGTGATACTGCTGATGATGCCGATCTTGATCGGGCCGTCATCGGCAAGAGCCGGCACCGTCGCGGCTAGAAACCCGAGCGCCAGCACAACATGTTTAAAGGCAGGCCTCATAGCTTGTATCCTCCCATCAAGTGATTTAGTTTCTTATTAGAAAACTTTGTTTTCGATTATGCTTTATGATCGCCGATTGGGTTCGTCTGTCAAGTCTCTCAGAATCGAGGAGAGCGACCATGTCTGTAAAAGCTTTGGGAAAATCGCTTGCCGTCCTGAAGCACTTCGCCATCGACGATACCCCCCTTGGCGTGACGGATCTCGCCGAAGCAACCGGGATGACTAAGGGACAAATCTCCAAGATCCTCAGCACGTTCCGCGAGGCGGGCCTGCTGACGCAGGATCCGGAAACACGGCGCTATTCCGTAGGATTGCAGGCATTCGCCCTAGGCGCGCGTTTCATGAACAGCCATCGCCTCGCCCATGATGCGCCCCCAATCATGCGCGCCCTGGTCGAAAAGAACCGGCAAAGCGCCCGTCTGTCGATCGCACATGGCGACGACGTGCTCTACATCTACGGCATCGAGGGGCCGCTCTTGCTTCAGATGGGTTGGCAGATCGGGACATGGATGCCGCTGCACGCCACCGCTGCAGGAAAAGCTGTTGCTGCCTTCTTTGCGCCAGACCGGCTGGCTTTGGTGATCAACCGCCAGGAATTGACCAAATTCACCGAGAACACGGTTGTCGACCGCGATCGATTGTCGGCCCAGCTTGAGGACGTCCGACGCCTGGGCTGGGCGCGGAACCGCGGCGAACTCACTCCCGGCGTAGCGGTCATCGCTGTGCCGATCTTCAATCGGAATCGCATAGTGACCGGCGCACTGAGCCAAGTCTACCCCGAGCATCTGGTTGGCGAGATCGACGACGAGAGCCTCGTCGATGACCTACACGATGCCGCAAAGGCTCTGTCGGCGCGGCTCGGCTGTCTGGTCTATCCTTTTGGCGGTCACCGCAGGCCAAATCCCTGAACAGCGCTGCTGCATTTTCCTGCCGGCTGCTGGTTGACAGTGATGCTGCCTCGATCCAAAATTACAACGATGTTTCTTAATAGAAAACTTTGTTTCGAGTCCTGGGCGGATTGATAATCTCTGGAACGGGCGGGACAGGACGAAAGTCGACAAAATGATGAAATATGCTGACCTGCTGGCGCGAACCGACGCTCCTCCCGGGTCCTCCTGGGGCTTGTTTGGTGCTGACGACGAACTCGGCTCGCTCAATTTTTTGACGCCGGCACGCGTCCGCGATGCTGCGGGCTTGGTCAAGCGAGGAACGGTGTTCAATCTGGACTGCGCTCTCGACGCATTCCAACCGCCGATCGCCCGGCATAGAAACCCGCCGAAACATACGATCTTCAGCAACAGCCCCTTTCATAATGACGATTATCTCGACAGCTTCTACTTGCAGGCCACCTCGCAGATCGACGGGCTCCGTCACTTTAGGCATCCCCGTTATGGGTTCTACAATGATGCACTGAGGGTGACCGCCACGCCGGAGGACCCGCATCTGGGAATCGCGCGAATGGCGGAGCACGGAATCGTCGGACGTGGCGTGCTGCTCGACGTGGAGCGCTACCTCGTGGGCCTAGGCCGTCGCCTCGACCATCGCAACGGCGGTCACTTCGACGTCGCCGTCTTGGATGCCGTGGCTGCCTCGCAAGGCATCTCTTTTCAGCCGGGCGACCTCCTTCTGGTTCGGACGGGATGGCTGAATTACTATTTCAATGAGGCCAGTGACGCGGATCGCGCGGCATTGCCTTCCAATCTGATTTCGCCTGGCCTGGTTCAGTCCCATGACAGCCTCGCCTGGCTCTGGGACCATCAATTCTCGGTTCTCGCATTCGACAATGCCGGCGTCGAATGCGTTCCAGCCATCGCTGCATCGCCGTTCATCGACGAGATGCAGGGGATTGAGGGTGTGAACGCCCATCACGCGCCCATGATGCATCCCTATCTGATCGCGCTCCTGGGATTTGTCCTAGGTGAATTGTGGAACCTCGAGGCGCTGGCCGATGATTGCGCGGCCGATGGGGTCTATGAGTTCCTGGTTTCGTCGAAGCCGCTGAACCTGCGGGGCGGCGTTGGCTCGCCCGCCAATGCCATGGCGATCAAATGAGCGATCCATCGTCTCGTTTCGTTGATCTGTTCGGATCGATGCCCACTCCGGAAAGACTAGCCTTCGAGATCCTGTCCTGGGGGTCCGAACCTGGCTATTCCGGTGTCTTCCGGGACCGATGGGCAGATCTCCAGAATTTGCCCCGCGAGGTGGTGGCGCAGGTCGCCGCGCTGCCACGTTCGTCCTATCCCAGGGAGGCGGTTTCGCTGCTGGCGCCGCATGCGCGCCGCATCGCGGACCTCGTCAGCGAGTTCCGCCGTGCGGGAGCCGTAAGGACGGTGCTGCACAATCTGCTTCCCACCAATCCCGGCCTCCGCAATGACGACCTGGCCGCGATTACAACCCAGTTTCCAGACGATTTGTTGGGCTTCGCCCGGATCGATCCCACGACAGGTATCGAGGCGGCCAACGAGATCCGGCGGTGCGTATCGAGCTTCGGATTCCGGGGCGCTACCATGACGCCTTTTTGGCACCAGATCCGCTGCGATGACGAGACCTGCTTTCCGATCTACGAGACATGCAGCGCGTTGGGCATTCCGATCTGGATCCACATGAGTGTCAACTGGAAGCGAACGACGCCGCTGAGCTTCGAACATCCGCTCCACATCGATGCCGTCGCCTGTAAGTTCCCTGACCTGAAGATCATCGCCGGTCATGGTGGCTGGCCGTGGATCCAGGACATGGTCGCCGTCGCCTGGCGGCATCCTAACGTCTTTGTCGACACCACAGCCTTCCGGCCGAAGCATATCGCGACGCCCGGCAGCGGCTGGGACATGCTGTGGTACTTCATGCAACGCACATTGCAGGAGAAAGTTCTTTTCGGTTCAACCTGGACGCTCCTGGGGATGAGCCTGGACAAGGTTGTGGCCGAGGTCGCGGAGACCGATCTCGACACCAAGACGAAAGAACGGTGGCTCTACGGAAACGCGGCGAAGCTGTTCGACCTCACTCGCTGACGCTTCAACGTCATCAGTGAATTGCCCCATGGGGCAGCAAAACCATTCCGACGCATGATCGAAATTCGACCAGGCGATGATTTCCGCACAATCCGGAATCGCCATCGGAAGGCAATCACGCTTGCGTCACGACGAGGATGAGCTACACTGGATCTAAGAAACACTGTTTCAAATAGAGATACGGAGGAAGCATGAGGCTGACGCAAATATTGTGCTTGGCTCTCCCTATCCTGCTCCTTGCGCCAGCAGCTGAGGGCCAGGAGAAACAAACGCTCCGTGTCGCCGATGTTTATCCGGCGGGCCATTTCGTGGCCGAGGCTCTGACGAAGCCGTGGATGAAAGAGGTCGAGGCTCGCACTGGTGGTGCTGTGACCTTTCAGTATTTTCCGGCCGAGCAGCTGGGAAAGGGCAAAGACCTGCTCTCTTTGACCCAGTCCGGCGTTGCCGATATCGGCCTCGTTATCCCGGCCTTTGTGTCCGACAAACTGCCGCTCTCAGCTGTCGCCGAGCTGCCCGGAGGCTTTGCCGAGGCCTGCCAGGGAACCATGGCATTCTGGAAGCTGGCCAATGGCGGATTTCTTGCCGAGAAGGAATATGCCCCCAATGGGGTCCGCGTGCTGTTTGCGACCGTCCTGCCGCCATATCAGATTTTTTCACGAACGAAGCTCGACTCGCTGAAGAGCTTCACCGGGCTTAAGATCTATTCAACTGGAGGTGCGAAGGATCTGACCGTGCGCAAACTCGGCGCGGTTCCGATCCGGATGTCAACAGCCGAGGTTTTCGAGTCGCTGACCCGGGGCACGATCGACGGGGGGCTGATGTCCTACTCGACGGCGCGCGCATACAATCTGCAGGAGGAGGTCCATTCCGCGACCGAGGGCCAGAACTTCGGCAGCGGCGTCATCACCTATGTAATCTCCGGTGACCGGTTGGCGAAGCTTTCCCCTGACGTACAGAAGGCTCTCATCGAAGCCGGTGATGCTGTGACGCGCCAAGCCTGCGCCAAGATCCAACAGTCCATGCAAGGCGACGTCAACACGCTGAAGGAGGCAGGCGTCGAGATGATGACCTTGCCCGATGCGGATCGAACTAAAATCTCCGAGGATATGGCGAGCGTGGGTCAAGAATGGGCTCTCGAGCTCGACAAGCGCGGCAAGTCCGGCACGAAGGCGCTGGATGCTTTTCACGCGGCGCTGAAGGCGTCCAACTAGAATCACAACGGGAGGACGAGATGATCCGGCGACTTCTCAAGACGACGGTTGCGGCGCTGTCGCTTTTCGCAAGCTTCACGACGGTGCACGCGCAAGAGAAGATCACGTTGCGCGTAGCCGACCATTATCCGGTGAATGCCCCAACGGGCCGCTACACGGCAGGCTTCTTCATGGACGAAGTGAAGAAGGCAACGAACGGCGCGGTGGAATTCCAGTATTTCCCAGCAGAGCAGATGGGCAAGGTGAAGGACCTGCTGGCCCTGACGCAAAGTGGTGTCGTTGATATCGGTTTTGTGGGACCGTCCTACGTGTCCGACAAAATGCCACTGTCGGGCGTCGCGGAACTGCCCGGCACATTTGCGACGTCCTGTGAGGGAACTCGAGCTTATTGGGCTTTGGCCAGAGACGGCGGACTTCTCGACAAGACCGAGTTCCGGCCGAATGGCGTCCGCGTATTGCTTTCCGTCGTTCTGCCCCCCTATCAGATCTTCACACGCAATTCGCTGGATGGCATCGCCGGTGTCGAAGGGTTGAAGCTGCGCTCGGGCGGCGGCGCGCAGGACCTCACCATCCGCAAGCTCGGCGCCGTTCCGATCCGTCTGGCGGGGCCGGAGGTCTATGAGTCACTGGCACGGGGCACCCTGGATGGGGTCGTGTTCCCTATCCCGTCGATTGCGACCTTCAACTTGCAGGGCAATCTCAAGACCGGCACCGTCGGCGAGAACTTCGGAGGTTTCGCCGTCAACTACGTAATTTCGGACGCTAAATGGAAGAGCCTCCCGGATGCAGTCAAAAACGCCATGCTTTCCGCCGGTGAAGCGACGACAAAGCACGCCTGCGAGATGTCGGACAGGGATCAGGAGCCAGCACTGGCAAAGCTGGAGGCAGCAGGCGTCGACATGAAGCCGTTGACGCAGGCGGACCAGACGAAGATCACCGAGTTGCTGAGGCCTGTTCAGACCGAATGGGCCACTGCTCTGGATAAGCGAGGCAAGCCAGGGGGCGAGGTCTTAAAGGCGTTCCTCGCGGAACTCGGAAAAGCGAACTGAGTCCCGGGGCAGGCATGGGCAAGCTGCACCGATGGATCACCGCCGTCGAACGAGTGTCGGAGGCAATCTCCGGCTTCGTCGTGCTGGCGATCATGGTGATCGTCGCAATCGACGTGGTCATGCGCTACGCCTTCAACGCGCCGCTCTCCTGGTCGTTCGACGTCATTTCGATCTACCTGATGGCGGCGGCGTTCTTCCTGTCGGCATCGGATACGCTGCGGCGCGGCCATCACGTTGCGGTGGACATCGCCTATGAGCATTTTTCACCTCGCTTGAAGATCCTGTCAAAGCTAGTGGGCTGGATAATGTCTGCCGTGGTCTTCGGGCTGATGGCCGCTTTGGCCGCCAGAAGCGCATTGAGCCGCTGGGAAACTGCGGACGTCATTGCCGGCGCAATCGCCTGGCCAACCTGGATCCCGTCGGCATTGGCCGCCTTCGGCCTCAGCCTGCTGACTTTACGCCTTGTCGTCGGCTCGCTCGGCGCCTTGGCGAGTTTGCTCACCGGAAATGAGCGTTTCGCCGCTCCGCTCCATGCGGACATTGACCGCGTGGAGGATACGATCTGATGCTGCTCACTTCCATCCTCCTATTACTGCTCCTCCTGCTGTTTATCGGTCTGCCCGTTGGATTTGCCCTGGCCATCTGCGGGTCGCTGGGCCTCTACGGCATGGGCGGCATGCCCATGCTGCTCGGCATCCTCGACACGGCGCCCCTGTCCTCCGTCACCTCGTATGAGCTGATTTCCGTGCCGATGTTCCTGCTCATGGCGGAATTCGTCATCCTGAGCGGGATTGCGGATGACCTGTTCAAGGCAGCCGCCATATGGGTCGGACGGGTGCCGGGCGGACTCGGGATTGCGACCGCCATCGCTGGCGCGGGGTTTGGAGCGATCTCGGGCTCGAGTACAGCATCGGCAGCCACGCTTTCCGCCACCACCATTCCAGCAATGTTGAAGCAAGGTTACGAGCCGAAAATGGCCTGCGGGGTGGTCGCCATTTCCGGCACCCTGGCCATGCTGATCCCGCCGTCGATCGCGCTGATCCTGTTCGGCATTATCGCCGACGTGAATATCGGAAAGCTGCTGATCGGCGGCATCATTCCGGGTCTCCTGGTGACGGCGACGATCGGGTTTACGATCTATGCCTTGGTGCTGCTTGATCCGAGCCGGGCTCCTGCGGGCCGCGCCTATTCGCTGCGCGAAAAACTTGCCTCGCTGAAGGTGGTCGGCCCCATGGTCGCCCTGTTCATGGCAGTGACCGGCATCATCTATCTCGGCATCGCCACACCAACTGAGGCCTCCGCGATCGGCGCGACGGGCGCCCTCCTGCTCGCGCTTCGGGAGCGCAAAGTCACCTGGTCCAAGCTGGTGAAAGTGGTCGCCGCAGCAGCCTCCACGAGTTGCATGATTTTCCTGATCATCATGGGCGCGCGGATCTTCGCATTCTTCTTCACCTTGACCCAGGTCACGCAGGATTTAGTGGGCTGGATTTCCATCATGGAGATCTCTCCCTACGTCATCATGGTCGCGATTCTTTGCGGCTATTTAATTCTTGGCTGCATCATGGACCAGGCCGCGATCCTGATCCTCACAGTGCCCATCGTGCTGCCCGTGGTCGTCGCACTCGGATTCGATCCCGTATGGTTCGGCGTCATCGTCATAGTCATTGCAGAGGTCGGACTGTTGACGCCGCCCGTAGGGCTCAACGTGTTTGTCGTGTCCCGTTACACAGGGCGGCCCGTGGGCGAGGTTTTCGCCGGGGTCTCGCCCCACATCTTCGCTCACCTCATCATCATCGCTCTGATGGTGATCTTTCCCCAAATCATCCTCTGGCTACCGTCGCATATGAACTGAGCACCCGGGTCGTCGTGCCCACCGCACCACGATCAAACATAGAAGAATGGTTCAATTTCAGTAACAGGAGAGATCTCGATGCAGGACAGTGAGGGAAAGAAGCATTTCATGGAGACACTGGGCAATATTCCCGAGCCCATCCGAGCCATGGCGGAATACCAGCCTGAGGTGTTTGAGGGTTATGTCCGGATGCGAAAAGCCATCTATGGCGAAACCCAGACCCCCAATCTTGACCTTAAAACAAAGGAACTGCTGTACGTCGTTCTCGATATCGTCACGGGGAATCTCGACGGCGCCAAAAACCACCTTCAGGCGGGCATGAAGGCCGGCCTCACCGTCGGAGAGCTATCGGATGCCTGCATGCAGGTCATGCATGTGTGCGGGATCACCACCTGGGGCAAGACGGGCTGGAAGGTGGTCGACTACGCCAAGGAGATCGAGCAAGGCAAGGCCTAGGCCTTTTCAAGTCATCCCGGACCCGGCGAAGCAAAGTTCCGGGATGACTGTCTCTTGAATGCCTAATCCAGGCCCAGATAGCTGCGCCTAACGACTTCGCTGTCAGCCAGATCGCGGCTGGGCCCGTCAGCGATCACCGTGCCGTTCGCGAGGATATAGGCACGAGCGGAAACGGCGAGGGCAACCTGCGTGTTCTGCTCGACCAAGAGGATCGTGACGCCGGCTTCACGGTTGATGCGCAGGATGATACCGAAGATCGCCTCGATGAGACGGGGGGCTATTCCCAGCGAGGGCTCGTCCAGCATGAGTAGCTTCGGGCGGCCCATGAGGGCCCGACCGATCGCCAACATCTGCTGTTCGCCGCCGGACAGGGTCGAGGCGATCTGACGGCGGCGGTCCTTGAGCACCGGGAAGAAACCGAAGACCTGTTCGATGTCCCGGCCGATCGTGCTGCGTTCGTGCCGCAGATAGGCGCCCATGGTGAGGTTCTCGTAGACGCTCATACCGATAAAAAGGTCGCGCTGCTCCGGGACCAGGGCAACGCCCAGCCTTGCGATCCTGTGAGGTTTCATGCCAAGCAGCGGCCTCCCCTCAAGGGCAGCATTCCCACCGGTCGACGGCATCAGGCCGCTCAGCGTTGCGAGAAGCGTCGATTTGCCGGCGCCATTCGCGCCGAGAAGAGCGACGATTTCTCCGCGCTCAACGTGCAACGACACGCCCCGCAGTGCCTCGACGCCACCATAGCCCGCGGAGAGGTTTTCAACCGAGAGCATCGGCAATCTTTCCGGTCCCGAGATAAGCCTCGATCACCAGCGGGTCGCGCTCGATCTCGTGGCGGCTGCCACTTGCGATGCGGCGGCCGAAATTGAGGACGGTGATGCGATCGGAAAGATTCATCACGAAACGCATGTCATGCTCGATCAACAGTACGGTGATCCCGCGTTCGTCCCGCATACGGCGAACGAGATTGGCCACGTCGCGGGTCTCCTGGCTATTGAGTCCTGCCACCAACTCGTCGAGCAGGATCAGCTTCGGACGGCCGGCGAGAGCCCTGGCGAGGCCCAGAAGCCGGCCCTGGCCGCCCGTCAGCTCGGCTGCAGGGCGGTCCGCGTAGGTAGCCAGCCCGACATAGGCCAAGGCAGCCCATGCACTCTGCTTGGCGTCTTCCGCGCTTAGACGGGCCTGGGGTGGCGCGAACAGCGCGTAAAAGAGGCTCGGCTTGCTCAGCATAGCAGCACCGACCACGACGTTATCCAAGGCGGAAAGTTTTGGAAAAAGCTCCATATGCTGGAACGTCCGGGTGAGGCCGAGACGGGCCAGATCGTGGGGGCGCGTGGCACGCAAATCGTGACCATCAAAGGTGATTGTGCCGGCGGTGGCTGCATAGATCCGGGTGATCAGATTGAGCACTGTGGTCTTGCCGGCGCCATTGGGGCCGATAAGCGCATGGATCTCGCCTTGTTTCACATCGAGGTCGACGCCATCGACGGCAACAAGACCGCCGAAGCGCTTCGTGAGGCCGCGGGTCTGGAGCAATACGTTCGTGCTCATGGGCGCAGCCGCGCCGAGAGACGCTGCGATCCCCGACGGATAAGACCGGCGATCCCGTCGGGCATGAGGATGATGCAGGCGATAAGAAGCAGGCCGAAACCGATTTCCTGGAAGAATTGAGAAGACCGCAGCAATTCGCTGCCGAAGGTCAGGACGATGGCGCCGAGGACGCCGCCGGCGAGGCTTCCCATACCTCCGACGACGATCATGGCAAGAACCTTGATCGTCTCGAAGACGGTGAAACCCTGGGGAGTGATGTAGGAAAGGATCATGGCCAGCATGCCCCCAGCAATGCCACCAAAGAAGGCACTGACGCCATAGGCCAGGAGGCGGGTTCGAATGAGATTGATTCCCGCGGATTGAGCGGCGATCTGGCTCTCGCGCATGGCCACGAAGGCGCGGCCGAGCTGCGAGCGGACGAGATTATGGGCGATCAGGATCATGACAACGGTGAGGGTTACAACAACAAGGTAGGTCGAGACACCGCGGCTGAGGCCGAAGAGCTGCGGCCTCGGAACGGGCAAGCCCTGGAACCCGTGGGTGACATCTGTCCACAGGACAAGCACCAATACCACTGTCTGGCTGAAAGCGAGGGTCACAAGGGCGAGATAGAAATGGCGAAGACGCAACACGATGGCTCCGATGATCAGGCCGGCGACCACCGAGACAAGAGCTCCACAGACAAGAGCGAGACTGAAATGAAGCCCATAGCGCTCCTGGACCACCGCAGAACCATAGGCGCCGAGGGCGAGGAACGCTGCCTGACCGAAATCGAACTCGCCTGCATATCCCATGAGGATGTTGTAGCCGGTCGCGAAGACCGCATACACGCAGATAAGATTGATCAGGAGCAAGGAATAGTTGTCGAGCAGCGGAGCTGCCGAATAAGCGATGGCGAGGACAGCGCAAGCAATGACGAGAGGGTGCGCGAGATGCTTCAAACCCGCCGCTCCAGGCTAGCGCCGAACATCCCCGTAGGGCGAATGGCGAGCACGGCCAGAAGAAGCACGAAAGTGGCAGCCGTCTGAAGATCGGCGCGCAGATAACCCGCTACCAGATTTTCGGCGATTCCCAGCAGGATCCCGCCTAGGATCGCACCGGGAATTGAGCCAAAGCCGCCGAGCACGGCAGCGGTAAACGACTTCATGCCGATGTCGCCCATATCTGGATCGACGAGCAGGAGGGGACCGAGAAGCACTCCGCCGAAGGCCGAGAGGACAGTGCCGATGATCCACGTGATCGAGAAGATCAGGGGAACATTGACGCCCATCAGGGATGCCGCCCGTCGGCTCTGGGCGGTTGCCCGCATCGCCTGGCCAAGCCGGGTGAAATAGAAAAAGCCATAAAGGGCGCAGATGACGACCACGGTCGACCCGATGATGACAGCTTCCTGAAGGGTCAGCAGCATTGTGCCGAGGTGCAGCGGGGTGGATGAGATCGGTGATGGCAGATGGTACGCATCCGCTCCCCAGATCAGGCGGGCCACCCCCTTTAAGACAGTCGCGAGCCCAAGAAGGGCGATGACCCTAGACAGCATGGGAGCGCTGATCAGGGGGCGGGATACGATCCGGTCGAAAACGACATATCCAACCAGCCCGGCCGCCCCTAGCGTCAGAACCAGGGCGAGCCAATAGGGCATCTCCCAAAGCTTATAGAAGGTCAGGATGAAATAGGCGCCCAGCATCATGCTTTCGCCGACGGCGAAGTTCACCGTCTCGGTCGCGTTGTAGATCATGGTGAAGCCAATCGCGACAAGCGCGTAGATGCAGCCTACGACGATCCCGCTCAGGATAAACTGCGCAAGCATGACCTACTTCATCTCATCGCCGAAGAAGACCTGCTTGCCGCCTTTGTAACCTTCCAGATATCCGCCCTTGACCGCCCGGTGGCTCTCTGCCGTAACCTTAAAAGGGTAAGGCATTTCGACCGCGGGGAAGGGCTCCATCCCTTCGAAGGCCTCAGTAAGGGTTTCGTTGGTGAGATCCTTGCCCGCGGCCTTGAGACCAGCCAGGAAATACTTCGTGGCGGCGTAACCCTGGGCGGCCCAGACGATCGGCTTCTCGCTGCCAAATTTGGCCTGCCATTTGCCGATGAACTCCTTGGTGCAGTCGGTGCCGAGGGCGCAGGCCAGGGGGCTGACAGCGTAGTATTCGATGGGCGCTTCGCCGGTCACAAGCTCGATAATCGCAGCTGACGAGCCGCCGCCGAAGGACAGCATCGGGATGTTAACCTGCTGCTTGTGGATCTCGCGGATTATAAAGGCGAGCGCCTTCGGTGTGCCTCCATGGATGATCAGGTCGACCCCAGCATCCTTGATTTGCGCGATCTGGGTGCCGGCGCTTAGCGCGTCTGGCTCGATGGTTAGATCGAGTGAGATGTCCAGCCCGTATTTCTTCAGCTGCTCCACCGTTGCTTCATGCGTGATGGTGCCATATTCGCTGCGCTCGGCGATGAAGGCGATCTTGGTCGGCTTCATCGAGGCCGCGAGTTTGGCGACGGGGATCGCCTGGTCGTCCAGGGTGAGCTGCGCCTGGAAGGTCAGCGGCTGGAAGGGGACCGTGAGGCCGGGCGTGGACGAGGCCGGCGACCAATAGATCATGTCGTTTTCTACGACACGCGGATAGGCGGCGAGCGCTACCGGCGTGTACGGACCACCATAGATGAGGAAGACCTCATCGCGGTTCATCAGCTTGGTGACGGCGGCAACTCCGGCCCCAGGATCGCCCCGGTCATCCTCCACGATGAGCTCGACCTGGCGGCCATTGACACCGCCCGCTGCATTGGCCTCATCGATGGCAAGCTGGGCGGCCCGTTGATACGCAAGCCCGAAAACCGCAACAGGGCCCGAGAGGGAACTGTGCATTCCGATCGTGACCTTGTCGTCGCTTACGCCCTGCTGAGCCAAAGCCGGCACAGCATACGCAAACAGCGCAGAGATTAGGACGGCCTTGGCCAAACCAAACTTCTTCAGAGACATGATTTCCTCCCACATGTTTTTATCGGTCGGTACGGAATCGAGTCAGCGCCTCCTCATCCAGCTCGCCGCCATGACCGGGTGTTTGCGGCAGTCGCAGCTTGCCTCCCTCGATCTTCGGCGGATTTTTCAGTATCCCTGCCTCGGCTTCGAGATAGAAGGAAAGCTCCCCTGGATAATGAGCGGTGGCGCGATTGGCAGCTTGGAATTGGGCACTCGTCAGGCTCCCAAGGTCCGTATCGCCCTGGCTGCCGATAACGGTTGCAAGACCAAAGGCTTCGCACAGCGCGACGATGCGGGATGACCGGGCATAGCCGCCGCGAGCGGTCTTGATCGAGATGAAGCGGCAATGGCCGCGGCGAATTTCCTCGACGACTTGCGGGATATCAGTCGCGCTCTCATCAGCCATCAGCGGCAGCCGGGTGGCCCGGGCCACGTGACCCCGCGTTTCGCGGTCGGGCCCTGGGCAGGGCTCCTCGACCCAGGCGACGCCCGCATCTTCCCAGCGTGGCACCGTCGCGATGGCGGTTTCCAAGTCGTAGCCATGGTTGCAATCGACAGTAATGCGGATCTCGTCGCCAAGTTTGGCGCGAACGCCGTCGATCAGCGCCGTGTCGCGTTTGGCATCAATTCCGGCCTTGAGTTTGAAGGTAGCAATCCCGTGCTGCTCTCGGATGCGGATCGCTTCGTCGGCGACCTCCTCCACCGAGCCAAGCCCCAATATGTGGCTGACCTCCACCTCGTCGGCGCCTCCGCCGAGCAGGTAGCGAAGTGGTAGACCCACGGATCGTGCGACGAGATCGTGGCAGGCGATGTCTACTGCCCCCTTCGCAGTGGCGTTTTGCTCAATCTTTGAAAGTCGAGTCCGGCGGCTCTCGACGTCATGTGCGTCAAGGCCCATCAGAAGGGGAGCAAACCATTCGCGCACGGCGTGGGTGATGGAGGAGGTCGATTCGCCATAGACCATGGGTCGGGCCGGAGCTTCGGCGGTGCCAACCACGCCGTCAGCGGATCGGACACGAACCAACACATGCTCCAGGGCCGTGAGTTGGCCTGTCGCGAACGACACCTTCCGTCTCAATGGTATGCGAAACGGGATCGCCTCGACGGACGTAATTCTCATGCGTTATGTTTCCTATATGGAAACTATGTTTCTACTCAGGGTGAAGCAACTTGCGTCAGCTGTCAATTACACAGCGACGTCCAGACGCAGAGAAAGGCTAGGTACGGTCGTTGCCGAATGGATAGAGAGGACACCCCAGCCGCTGCGACAGGACACGAGCAGCCTTGTGGAGAATTGCCACATAACCGGGCTCGGCGGCGGGGGCCAGTACATGGCTTGGAAAGACCAGGGTGAAAGCCCCGACAACGTTCTGCTGTTCGGCCATGATCGGAACGCCGATGGTCGCCAGGCCTGGGGTCGTCTCATTGCGCATGATGTGAAACCCCTCCCCTCGGATCGCCTCCATCATGGCTGACAGCTTTCCCAAGTCGGTCTCCGTTTCCGCGGTCAGGGCAGGCAAGCCACTCTCCTTGAGAATGCGCAGCGCCCGGTCCTCTGGCTCGAATGCCAGCAGGACACGGCCTGCAGAGGTGGCATGAGGAGGCAGCCACTGGCCAGCGCGCCAGCTCGTATCGAGGAAGAGGGGTCCCTCGATGCCGACGAGATAGAGGATGTCATCCCCCACCATGACGCTCAGACGTGCACTATGCCCTGTCCGTTCGACCAGATTGCGCATAGTGGGCAGGGCTTCACGCGTTAGTCGATCATAATTGATGAAGCGGGCGCCTAGGGCGTAGGCACGCGCGCCTACGCCATAGCGTCGTGTCGTCTGGTTCTGCACAAGCAAACCGCTCTGGCGGAACGCCGAAAGGATTTTCGACACTTGGCTCTTTGGAAGCCCAAGCTTTTCCGAGATTTCGCCCACACCCAGATCGGGTTGCGCACCGGCAAACTGCTGGAGGACCCTTAAAGCGGTGTCGAGCGATTTCATCTGCGTGGTTCAGCTCTTAGCAAAGTTGTGACGCCGGGCGATCCAAGGACCATCGCCACCCGTGTCATGCCCTTTCTGCCGGTATTTGTCACCGGGCGTCGAGTTCGACAGCGGCGGTGCCGATGGCGGTCATCTCCCCACGCTGGTTCTCAGCTTTCATCTCGAGATCCACAAAGGCTCTGTCGCCATCCCGATGCTTGCCGGTAACCTTTCCAGAAACGAAGGTCGTATCGCCAAAGATCACTGGCTTTTTCACCCGAACGCCAAGGGTTCGCAGCGCCGCATCGTCACCCATCCAATTGGTGATGCAGCTTGCGACCATCCCGATCCGCTGAGGCCCGTTGTCATATGGCCCTGGCATGCCAATCTCGCTGGTCGCGACGTCGGCGTCCTGGTGACCGATAGAAGGGCTGACGGCAGCACCGTAATAGCTCTTGTCGTAGTTGTTGGGGAGCTTCTCCGGGGCATTGCGCGCCCAGTGACTGAAGAGCCATTTCAACTTTGTTGATTTGTACCCTGAAGTGCCGACAGCCCCGGCATAATAGCACGTCATGTCCAGACGATTGATGGGGCCGCGGGCGATCTTGGGAACGACATCACCCACATTCACGTCGTCGAAACGCAGTGTGTCGCCCCCGCGGCGATATTCGTTGAGTACCATGTCCTCGATCGTGCGGAGTTCGGACTCCGTGTAACGATGCTCTGAGAGAGGCTTGTATCGTAGTCCGCCTTCGGCGGTGGCACGAGGGACGCGAAAGCAATGCGACATGCCTTTCGCCACCAGCTCTCCGTCCTCCGCAAAATAACGAACATCGCCGGTCTGGACGATCATTCGTTTCACCAGCCCTCCAGCAACCTCCACCGCATCTGCCAATGTAGCCTTGACGGAAATCTCCTCGTTGCGCCGGATCGGTCGGTAAAAGGTCCAGTCGGTGCCCGAATAAATCCACTGCACATCGGGCAAACCAGGCGCGACGACGGCGTCAAAAATCCCATAGCAGAATGTCGGCGGCGCGATGATCCCGCCCCAGCGCGTTTTGGCGGCATAGGCGGGGTCGCTCCACAGCGGATTATCGTCTCCGAGACCCCAGGCATAGTGGCGAATGCTGTCGCGGCTCGCTTCGTAATTCCATTGCTCGATTCGGAATTCCTCGCCGATCATCTTGCGGGCCTCAGCCAGCGCATCTGGTCCGAGGCCGGGGGCAAGCAGTTGCATGTTCATGGAGTTTCTCCTTGATGTGTTGTAACGGGCACGACCAGCGCATCTACCGCGACAGCACCTTGCTGCCGGACAATGAGTGGGTTGACATCCACTTCTGCGATGGAGGGCGAGGCATGGAAGACATTGCCGATCCGGGCGATAATCTCCGCTGCGGCGGCCAAGTCGAGGATCGGCTTACCCCGCGCTCCCTGCAGCATGGGAGCAATCCGCAGACTCTCGATGGCGCCGCTGACGGCTGCTGGCGAGGTGGGCAAGGGAAGGAAGGCGACGTCGGCCAGAACCTCGGTGAAGATGCCGCCTGCACCCACCATGAGTACCCGGCCTAACTCTACATCGACAGAACAGCCGACGATCAGCTCGACGCCGTCACTGACGAGGGGCTGGACCTCGATGCCGTCCACCTGTGCGCCCGGCGCCTTTTCGGCGACGGAGCGCATGATGTCGCCGAAGACCGCGGCGACCGCGTCCGCGCCACGGATGCCGATGCGGACGCCGCCGACCTCGGTTTTATGGGCAATATCGGGCGAGACGATTTTCAGCACGACGGCCTCGGCCTTGGCAGTTGCAACCGCCTCGTCGACAGTGCGGCAGAGGCGGGTCTGGACCAGCGGCACTTTCGCAGTGACTAGAAAAGTCTCCGGGGTGGCGGCACTTCCAGAGCCTGCGGCCAAAGCGACGAGGCTCGCGGTGCGATGGCCCGACAGGGCTGCCAACAGCCGCTCGGCGGTCGGCACGACCAGGACATTTGCAGCAAGCAAGGGCTGGCGATCCTCACGGGCAAGCTGATCGCTGGAGGACAGGAAGGTCAGGCCGACGCGCTTGCCCTGGGCCTTGGCATGATGGCCAAGTTCGGCGATCCTCGGGGCCAGCGCCCGATAGTCGTGGGCGAGGCTGGTCAGCACCAGGATCAGCGTCTCCACTTGCGGATCGTCGAGAACCAGACGAGCGGCCTGCATGTAGCTGCCTTCATCGGCGAAGAGGGCAGTGTCGACCGGGTTCGCCACGGACATCTGGGGTGGGAGGAGCACGCGGAGGGCCCGGCTGGTGTCTGGAGTGAATTCCGCCAAGGGAATGCCGAGCGACTCCGCTGTGTCGGACATGAGGACGCCCAGGCCGCCAGAAATCGTTAGAATGCCAAGGCCGCCCGGCGTGCTGCGTGACGGGGGGCCGAACTTGTCGAAGGCCAGGCAGATATCGAGAAGCGCGTCCAGGGTATCGACCTCGATCAGGCCGCAGCGTCGGGCGAGGTCCTGCCAGACTCGGAAGGAGCCGGCGAGCTTGCCGGTATGGGAGATGGACGCTTTGCGGCCGACGGCAGAGCGGCCGGCGCGCAGTGCCACAATCTGCTTGCCCGCTGCAGCGGCACGGTGTGCGAGTGCGGCCAGGCGGTCGCCGTCCTTCACGCCTTCAATGAAGAGTGCGATCAGCTGCGCTTCCCCGTCGGCAATGAAATGCTCGACAAGGTCTAACAACCCCAGATCGGCCTCGTTGCCGGTTGATATCCAGGCGCGCAGAGCGATGTCGAGGTCGTTGAAGCTCTGCAGCAGAGAGTTGCCTAGGGCACCGCTTTGAGTCGCCAGCACCAGCCTGCCGGGGCGTGGCATGCGGCTGCGCAGCACTGTCGAAAATGTAGCCGTGACGGCAAGGCTCGGAATGAGAAGGCCAACGCAGTTGGGCCCGACCAGACGGGTGCCGTAGCGCTCGCAGATTTCCACCAGGCGATCTTGAAGAGCCCGGTCGCCGGCCTCGCCAAAGCCACTGGCAACGGAAATCGCAAACGGGATACCGCGCTTGCCGCAGGCCTCCAGAGCGTCGGGCACTGCGGGTGCCGGCAGCAGGATGAGAGCCAGGTCGATGCCATCGGGCAACGAGGCGATATCGGGATAGCAGCGGATTCCGTCTATGTCGGTGTAGCGGGGATTGACCGGCGCGATCGTGCCATTGAAACCGTAGCGGCGGAGATAGCTCAAGGGTCGTCCGGAAAGTTTTGCCGCATCCGGCGAAGCACCGACCACCGCGATGCCACGCGGTGTGAAAAGACGCTCCAGGCTGCGCGGCTTGGGAGGCATGACGTTCACCAGGCCGCCTCCAGCATCGCAAGAATAGGTGCCGCGTCGTTCGTGCGGCGCGGATTGAAGAACATGCCCCGGTCGCTCAGCGTGTGTTCAGCAATGGCGGGCAGCAGCGCCTTGTCGAGGCCAGTATCGCGCAGGCGGGTGGGAACCTTCGAGGCGCTCTGCAGCTCTCGAACGGCTTCGATGGCACATGTCGCAGCCTGCTCGGGTGTCAGGTTGCGGATATCTGCGCCCATGGCGTCCGCCATGCGAGCGAGTTGGGAGTTGGCAACATCGAGATTATAGGCAAGCGCGTGGGGCAGCATGATCGAGTTGGAGACGCCGTGGCCAAGACCGCCGAGGGCGCCGAGGCAATGGCAAACGGCATGATGGATGCCGACGCGAGCATTTGAGATGACCATGCCGGAGATGTGGGCCCCGGCCAGAACGCCCGCACGATGATCGACGGAGGCGGGGTCCTTCACCATGGCGGGAATGGCCTCGCTGAGAATTCGGATTCCCTGCAGCGCGAGGCCTTCGGATATGGGATTGCGCATGCGGGAATAGAGTCCCTCGGCGCAATGGGCGAAACCATTCATGGCCGTCGCAGCCATGAGCGATGCCGGAACCTCAATATTGGCCTGCGGATCCAGGACAATCAGGCGGCAGGCGAGTTTCACGTCCCAGAACAGCAGTTTGCGGCCATCCTCGGCGCGGATGCCAAGGCCTGGGGTGACCTCGGCGGCTGAGGCAGTCGTGGGCACGGCGATGACCGGGAGCTTCGGCTGATGCAACTCGGTTGGATAGAACTTGTCGGGCGGGACGAAGGAGGAGGCGTGGTCCTCGATCTTGCCCCCCTCCGCCACCATGATGGCGATGCCCTTGGCGGTGTCGGAGGAAGAGCCCCCACCGACGGCGACGAAACCGTCGATCTTCTCGGCGCGGGCGATCGCGGCACCCTTCGTGACTGCCACAGTGGAGGAATGCTCGACCACCTCTTCAAAGACGGTAACGACAAGGTCACCTAGGGCCTTCATCACCTTCTGGAAAAGCTGGGTCTGGCGGGTATTGCGGCCGGCCGTGACCATGACGCGGGTGCAACCGAGCTTGCTGACTTCATCAGCCAATGCGTCGATAGCGCCGGGCCAAAGGATGACCCGGGTTCCGGTATTGGAATAATTGATCCAATGGGTCGGCGTCACGGGAGGAAGGCTGAGAGAGACTTGAGCGCTTTCAATCATATCTGTTTCTTAATGTGAAACTATGTTTCTATTGTGCGGGAGGTGTGGTGGCCTGTCAACGACGGGCTGGCTTTATGTCACGCGAAACTGCTCCAGCTTGGACCGATCGATCTTCACGCCCATCCCGGGGGATTGCGGCACCATGAGACGGCCGCCGCGGATGGCTGGAATTTCTTCAAGCACGTTTCCGGCCAGGTTGAGATGGAAAGACAACTCGCCCGGCAGGGCCTGTGGTGTGAGATGCGCCGCACCGAATTGCGCCGCTGCGACCACGCCGACGCCGCTGTCTCCCTGGCTTCCGATCATCGGGCGGATGGAGTGGCCGGCGCACAGGCCAAGGATATCGCGGCCGCGACGAAAGCCTGTGCGGGCGAGCTTGATGCTCACGAGATGGATGGTCCCATCCGCAATCTCGCGGGCGACTTCCTGGGGCGTGGTGCAGCTTTCGTCGCCCAGGATCGGCACGCCGCCCTGACGAGCGACGATGTGGCGGGCGGCGCGGTCATGCACGGCGCATGGCTCCTCTGCCCAGGCGACGCCGTGGTCGGCGCAGACCGCCAGCATGCGCAAGGCCTCGTGCTGGCGGAACGCCTGGTTGCCGTCCACATAGAGCAAGGCCTGAGGCGACGCTTCGCGGACACGTGCCAGCATGGCGGCATCCTTGCCAGGATCGACCCCGACCTTCAGCTTGAAGGCGTCGATGCCGTAGCGCTCGTGGATGGCGAGAACCTGCTCGGCCATGATTTCGGGTTTGGCCGCGCCGCAGACATAGGTGGCGCGCAGGCTCTCAGCGCCCCCACCCAGCAGGCGGGCGCAGGGGATCCCAAGGGCCTGGCCCATGATGTCATGGAGCGCAAGGTCGATCGCGCCTTTGGCTGTGTGGTTGAAGGCGACCCGATCCAGCTCGGCCCAGACGGCATCGAGATGGAAAGGGTCACGACCAATGATCCCAGGCGCGAACCAGGTCTCGATGGCGGCGACGATCGAGCGCTGGGACTCACCATAGATGAAGGATCGTGACGGCGCCTCTGCGATGCCGGTGAGGCCCTCGTCGGTCTCGATCTCGACGAGGACGTGCTCGGTCGCGGTCATGACCGCCTGGGCGAAGCCGAGGGCTTGCGCCATGGGGATGGTGAAAGGTGTCGTCCTGATGTGGGTGATCTTCACGGGATTACCTCACCACCAAGGGCTCGATCGCGTCGTTGTCGAAGCTGAGGCCCAGGCCCGGCGCGGCGGTGGGCCGGAAAGCACCGCCCTCGAGCGTCGGCAGTCCCTTGAACAGGACCTCCCACCAGGAGACATATTCGAGGAAGGGAGCCGACGGGGTCGCCGCCATGACATGCAGCGACATCTCGTAGAAGACGTGGGGCACGACGCGGAGCTGCCAGGCACCCGCCAACGCGGCGACCTTCATCCATTCGGAAATGCCGCCAACGCGCTGGAGGTCGATCATGGGGATGTCGATTGCCTTGTGCTCGATCAGGCGGCGGAAGCCGATGCGGCCATAGTCGTTCTCGCCGGCGGCGATGGGCGTATCGAGGGCGGCAGCGATCTGGGCCATTCCCTCGATGTCGTCGAAGGCTATGGGGTCCTCGATGTAATAGAGGTCGTAGGGCTCCAGCGCCCGCCCGAGCTTGATCGCCCGCTCGACCGTCCACCCCTGGACCACGTCGACCATGAGGGTGAGATCGGGACCCACGGCTGCACGCACCGCCTCGACCCGGGCGATGTCGTCGCGCCAGTCCTTGCCGCCGCAGCGCATCTTGATGGCGCCGAAGCCGGCGGCTTTGTAATCCTCGGCCTCCTTCACGATCACATCGATCGGATCCGATAGGAAGAGGCCACCGGCATAGGCCGGAACCGGACGGTCCTCGCCGCCAAGCAGTCTCCAGACCGGCACGCCCAGCGCCTTGCCGGCGATGTCCCACAAGGCGGTGTCGATGGCGGAAATGGCGAACATGGCGGCGCCCGCGCGGCCCATAAAGTTCGTCTCGCGCCAGAGATGCGCATTGATGCGCTCGCGAGCAAACGGGTCCATGCCCTTCACCAGCCGAGCGAGATCATGGACAAGGGCTTCCAGGGCACGGGCCTTATGCAGCCCGAAGCACCACAGATAGGCGATACCGGTCACCCCTTCGTCGGTCTCGAGCTCCACGAGCACGTTATCGACGGCGGTGATGTTGTGGATCGGCGTGATCACCGGTCGGGGCAAGGGGACGGAGACGATACGGGTGTGGACCTGGGCAATGCGCATGGGATTGCTCACTGGGTAAAGTGACGGAGGCGATCTTCATTGAACGAGAGGCCGAAGCCCGGACCATCGGGCGGCGTCGCGTGGCCATCCGCGATGGCTATCTGCTGCTCGAAGGGGTTCGGCCACCAGGGCACTACCTCCAGGGTCATGGCGTTGGGAATGGCGCACATGAGCGAGGCATTGATCTCGGTAAAGACATGAGAGGCGATGGGCACGTTGGCGAGTGCGGCCGCCTGCGCGATCCGAAGCCACGGCGTGACCCCGCCAACGCGCTGCAGGTTCGGCATGAGGATGTCGGCGGCGCCAGTCTTCAGGGCATGGGCGAAATCGCTGACGCCGAAATTGGTCTCTCCCGTGGCGACGGGCACGGCGAGGGCGCGGCGGACTTCGGCGAGGCCGTCGAGATCATCAGAGGCGATGGGCTCTTCGAACCAGCCGAGATTGAAGGCTTCCAAGGAATGAGCTGCCCTGATCGCCTGCTTCGGCGTCCATTGTTGGTTGCCGTCGCCGTAGATTGGCACATCTTCGCCAACGGCATTGCGGACGCGGGTAAGGCGGTCGGCATTGTCCACCATCGAGGGGCCGAGCTTTAGCTTCACGGCAGAAAAGCCTGCCTCCACGTAGCCAGCCATCTCGGCGGCGAGCCGGTCGGCGGACTGGCCCAGCGAGCCGCCGCTGCCATAGGCGGGAATGCGGCTGCGCGCCCCTCCGAGCAAGCGATGCACTGGGAGGCCAGCCGTTTTGCCCTTCAGGTCCCAGGCGGCAATATCGATCGCACCCATGGCGGAAAGCGCCGGCCCGCCGCGACCGACGAAGAGCAGGGAGTCCCACATTCTGCGCCACAGTTTCTCGGTATCAAGTACATCGAGGCCGATGACAACCTCTCCCAGCGCACGTGCAGCCGCATCGATCATGCGGATGTCTCGCGCACCGAAGCTGAATGTATAGGCGATTCCGGTCAGGCCGGATTCCGTCTGGAGTTCGACGAGAAGAAGGTCGGTACTGGCAATCAGCCCGACAGCCGCTTGAAAGGGGGGATCCAAGGGGAAGGATGCCGGGCGCAGGCGAAGACCCGTAATGCGCGTGCACGATGCGCTCATTAAAAGAGGCTCCACAATTGCTCGTCGCCGTCGATGTCCGCGGGCCTGCCCGAGAAGACGATGCGACCTGCCTTGAGGACGAAGATCCGGTCGACCAATTTCAACAGCTTGGTGACGTTCTGATCGACAACGAGAACCGAGACCCCGAGGCGGTCGCGCATGTCGGCGACGCGCCGGAACACCTCATCCACGAGGACAGGCGCGAGCCCCGTCGAGGGCTCGTCCAGCATGATCAGGCGCGGCCCACGCAACAACGCGCAGGCGAGTGCGAGCATCTGCTGCTGGCCACCAGAGAGCTTGCCGGCTGAAGAGGTTTTTCGCTCCCTCAGAATGGGGAACATCTCATCGATCAATCCCATCCGTCCTGGCGCGGCCTCGCCGCCGGCCGAGACAGCGATGTCAAGATTCTCTGCGACGGTCATGGAGCGAAAAGTGTTGCGCCCCTGCGGCACGAAGGCCAGACCTCGCGCCACCGCGGCGGCCGTCTTGTCCGCCAGGACGGGGACGCCATCGAAAATGATCTCGCCTGCCGCCGGGGCTACCAGCCCTATGGCGGTCCGCAGCACCGTCGTCTTGCCGGCGCCGTTGTGACCGACGAGAGCTGCGATCTCTCCTTCTTCCAGCCCGAGCGAGATGTCATGCAGGATCTGTTTGCGGCCATAGGCGACGGTGACTCTGTCGAGACTGAGCATGGTCATCATGCTGTTCCGAAATAGAGGTCACGCAGCTTCGGGTCAGCCTCGACCTCAGCCGGCGTGCCGGTGGCGATGACCTCGCCCTGGGCCAGGAACAGGACCCTATCGCAACAGCCACGGACCACGTCGAGATTGTGTTCGATGAGCACAATGGTACGATCCGGTGCGCGTAGTTTGGCCACCGCGTCGATCACCACCTTCTGCGAGGACGGATCAAGCCCCGCCGTCGGCTCGTCCAGAAGCAGAATGCGGGCACCGCCGGCGACGAGGCAGGCAAGCATAACCAGCTTCTGCTCGGCATAGCTCAGATCACCGCCAAACTCTTCGGCGCGGGATTCAAGCCCGAACTGGGCGAGGAAGCCAAGGGCCTGACGCTGCTGCTCTTTGCGACGGGAACTGGTGGCGGTGAGCGCCGCGACGAGGCGGTCATTCACGTCTGCGCGTGCCAGGACCACATTTTCGACCACGCGCAGGTGATGGAAGATGCGCGTCTGCTGAAAGGTGCGCCCGATGCCGAGCCGCGCGACACGGTGCGGTGCTGATCCGCTGATGTCTCGCCCGTCCAGAAAGACGCGGCCGCTGGTGGGTTTCAGATGGCCGGTAATCAGATTGAAGATCGTGGTTTTGCCGGCGCCATTCGGGCCAACGAGCCCGACGATCTCGCCCGGGCAGACCTCGGCGGTGACGCCCTTGACGGCGACAAGGCCTCCGAAGACTTTGCGGACCTGGTCCATGCGGAGGCTCATTCCGCGCCTCCGCGGCCACCCACCAGCCCGCGCGGACGCAGGAAACAGAAGCCGACCAGGATCACCCCGTAGATGATCTGGCGCAACGGCCCCAGATCGGAGCTGGAGACGGGAAGGAAGCGAAGGAGCTCCGGCACGATGACGAGGACGGCGGCCCCGAGAAGCGGACCCCAGAGAGTGCCCATGCCCCCGATCAGAACCATCGACAGGATGAAGATCGAGGCGTGCACATCGAAGGCCTCGGGGCTGACGAAGGTGATGTAGTGGGCATACATGGCCCCGGCGAGGCCGGCCAGGGCGCCGGAGACGGCGAAGGTCTTGATCTTCAGTGCGACGATGTTCTTGCCCAGAGCCTGAGGCACCAGCTCGTCCTCGCGTACGGCCTTAAGCAGCAGTCCGAAGGAGGAACCGGTCAGGCGCAACAGGAACAGGAAGGCGATAACGAGTAGGAAAACATAGAGGACGAGATACTCGCCGTTGGTATCGATCTGGAGGCCGAACAATTCCGGGCGGGGAACACCGCGCAGGCCGCCCGCACCGCCCGTAACGTTCAAGTTGAGATAGAGGCTCGAAAGGACCTCCTGGACGCCAAAGGAGGCTAGCACAAGATAATGGCCGCTGACCCTCAACGAAGGGATGGCGATCAGCAAACTCAAAGCGCCGCCGGCGATCAGGCCGACCAGGGCGCCTTCCCAGAAACCGACACCGAAACTCAGGGCCGCCACCGCAGCGGCATAGGCGCCTACGCCGAAGAGACCGCCATGGACGATGGTGAAAAGGCCGGTATAGCCGATGAGCAGGTCGAGGCTGATGGCGAGTAGGCCATAGATCGACAGGGTGACGAGGATGCCGAGGATATAGGAGGTCATGCGGCCGCCTAGAGCGTCGCGCGCGGTAGGGAGCGACCGAACAGGCCCGTGGGACGCACCATCAGAAATAGCAGCACCACCGCATAAGTCAGAGCCGTCTGCCATTCGGTGGGCAGGATATAGGCGGCAAGGCTCTCGATGATGCCGATCAGGAAGCCGGCTAGCGCGGAGCCGGCGATCGAGTCGATGCCCCCGAAGAACATCGCCATGGCTCCGGTCAAGACAGCAGGAATGCCGATATAGGGCGAGATGCCGGAGCCCGAGGCAATGAAAAGTGCGGCGGCAGCCGGCAGCAGCAGAGACCCTGCCCCGAAAGCTACGAGCTTCAGCCGTGCCGTGTCGATGCCGTTCAGCAGGAGCAATTCTTCATTGTCAATCAAGGCGCGCAGCCGGCGGCCGGAGGTGCTGAGGAACAGGAAGGCCAGATAGGCGGCGACTACGATCGCTGCGGCAATGGGCGCAACGAGCTGGCCGCCGGTGAGGAAGATGCCGCCGATGATCATCGGCTCGGGCACCGGCACCGTGATGGAATAGCCGGTCGGGCCGAAGGCGAGGACCAAAAGGTTGTCGCAGACGATCATGACACCGAGGGACGCCATGACCATGACGAGGGGCGTTCCCCCAAGACGCTGTAAAGGGCGGTAGAGGAACAGCATGGAGGCCACCCCCAGCGCTGCCGCAACCACCATGGCGATGGGGACCGCGACCAGGAAGGGCAGACCCAGGGTGGCAGTCCCCAGCAAGAGACCGTAGGCACCGATTGTGTAGACGGCCCCTTGGGCGAAATGCCAAATCTTGGTGGTCGCAAAGATCGTGGCGAAGCTCAAGCCGAGGAGGGCGTAGACACTTCCAACGAAGATGCCATTGACGAGGAGCTGGACGAAGAGCATCGGCTCACGGCTCGATGACGGTGACGGTCTCGAAGGCGCCGTTGGCCACTTTGCGGATCGCCACCGCCTTGGCCACGGTGCCGTTGTCGGCAAAGACATTGTCACCGGCCACGCCGGGAAACCGCTTGGCTTCGACAATCTTGGCACGCAACGCTTCACCGGCCTGCCCATTCGACGCCTTCAGCGCTTCGGCAAAGATCATCACCGCGTCATAGCCGTAGGTGGCATAGGGGCTGGTTGGCTTCTGCTTGAAACGGGCCTCATAAGCATCGACGAACGCCTTCACGCCCGGATCGCTGCTGGCGGGATCGAAGGCGGTGGTGGTGTAGATGACGCCTTCCGCCGCGGGGCCTGCGGCATCCAGGAACTCTTTGCTCTCGATGCCGGCATAGGACAGGATCGGCAGGTCAGGCAGCATCTGACGGGCCTGTTTGACGGCGAAGGGCATTTCGGCCGGGGTGCCCACGATGTAAAGCGCATCTGGCGCACTCGCCCGGATTTTTGCCAGCTGGACGCCATATGTCGTCTCATTGGACTTGAATGCCTCCTGCGCCGTAATGGCGCCGCCGACTTTTTCAAAGCCCTTTGCGAATGAGGCCTGGTTGAAGGTTCCGGTGTCGTTGTTGACGTAGAGGGTGGCCATTTTCTTGTAGCCGAGTGTGTCGCGGGCGTATTTCGACAGGACTCCCGTATCGAAATCGGAGAGTTGCAGCACACTGAAAACATTCTTGGCGATGCCGGCCATTTTGGGCGACTGGGCACCCACATTCATGACGACGACCTGCTTCTGGTCCGCCAGAGGTGCGATCGCCTCCATGACCGAGCTGCCGCCGGACAGGATGACATCGACGCCGTCCACGTCGACGAGCTTGTTGAAGCCCTCGACACCCTTGCTGGCGACCCACTGGGAGTCTTCTGCAACGATGGCGATTTGAGGCCCGCCTTGCGATTTCACGACATCGGCAGCGGTTTCAGCACCCATCAGCATCCATTGACCGATCTGAGCGCCGAGGCCGGACAGGGCCACAAGAACGCCGACCTTCGGCGCATCGGCGGCAAGAAGGGGTGATACTGCTCCTAGTCTGGCAAAAGAGACACCCGCCAGCAAGAGACCCCCATGCAAGACTCCACGCCGGTTGATCATTTCTCCTCCCACTGTTTCTTTATTAGAAACTATGTTTCAATAATATCGTTCGTGAGGAGAGAGTCAATGTGCAAGCACGTCAATTCCGGCTCCGATTGCGTGCGAACTGGATTTCACTCGAGGACACAAATTTGGCACACAGGGATCACCAAGGGCTTTCTAAGATATTGAAACTGAACAACTTCCAAGACCAAATGGCGCCTCCCCTCGGCTCCACCATCCACCCTCCAAGTCGTTGATATCTTTGGAAGTGAAGCAGTTTCAGCATCTTCGCATTCGCCGCTGGTACATAATTATGGTCCAAGGCAGGATGTCGGAGATGTCGAAAACTGCAGGTCTGGCCCTGCGCGGCAAGACCTACTCGTTCAGGATCCGGGTGCAAGGACCTGGCACTTGCCGCCTAAGCAAATGATACCACCAAATCTTGATCATCTTGCCACCCGGGAAAGCTGCATAGATGGCCGCAATAGCCATATCGGCATTATGGATGCCGCTTGTTTGAATCCAGCGGCTCCAAGACGATTGTGAAGCTGGTTTCTTCTGCGATCCGCTCGGCTGAGTAAAGCAGGGGGACGTAGGCACCTTCGGCCCATAAGGGAGCAAAATCCTTGTAATGCGGAGAAAAAGGGTCGCCAGCCTGCCCCGGCATGTTGATGCAGAGGCTGTCGTCCCAATTCCCAACATCCATCACGAGCCGAATGGAAGCCGCCGTCGTGACGCGGAAAATCGAATCGAAGTCCATGTGCATCACCGTCGACGAGTCCCCGCCAACGGGAAGAGGCCCCACATTCAACTGCGGCCCTTCCTCGCCTGCGAGATTGGATAATGCATGTTCGATCTCAGCACGATGCAAGCCGCCCCAAGACCAGTCTTTTGCGTCCGACCCCATCAATTTGCGGCATTTCCGAAAGGCCGCATCGAGGCTTGCCAGGATCAATTCGTCAAAGCGCTCTGGACGACCATCCACAAAAAACCGTCCTGGTTGCTCCAGCACCTCAAGGACCGCTTCATTATCGCCCGGGCTGACAAGGTCACCGAGATGGGCAGGTACGAAGCGGGCGATCACCATCGGTTTCAAGAATCTCGTCCACCAGATTTCGAAGAAGGCCCCGGGCCCACTTTCGGCGGCGACCTTTCCATCCCACTCCTGGAGCAGACCGAGATCATACCGGTCTTCCTCGGTATGTAGGCGTCTTAGGACGGGGAGTACCCGCCTCGCAACGAGCGACATGACATCGGTCTGAAGCCGGCATGAAGCCGTGAGACTGTGCGGCGGATCCTGGCCAAGGACTTCAGCAATTCGCCGCGACCGGGACCGCTCATCCCATTCGAAGCCGACGGGATGTGTCCGGTGGTCCCAATCGGCGGGCAAGTTCATCTCATTGGCCGAGAGAACGAAACCGCAGAGAGGATCAACCTCCGCTGCCATCCGATGCAGGGCCATACGCCCCCGCCATTCGAACCGGCCGTCCCCCGGTACCGGCATCAGACCACGCCAGTTCGGACGATACGGGACATGGCCGGCAGGCAGCCGAGCGATCGTGCCCGTCACATCGGCATAGACTTGATTGACCGAGGGGGCGCCCCAGCCATCAAGAGCCGCGGTAAAGTCCGCCAAGCTCCCGGCGCGCATTGTCCTCAAGCTCGCCATATAGGGAGCCGTTCCGGGCTCGAACCAAACGGACCGGATCGCAAAAGCCCTCCGACTTGAGGGTTCATCGAACACAACTGGCCCGTGACGACTGAACCTCAGCACTGCGATTTGATCTGCGCAGCCTTTGACCGGTATTGCCTCCTCGATCGTCTGGAAGTCAGCCCACTGAGCCGCGTCGAGATAGCGGGAGGCTCCGTCCGTTTCGTAGACGTAGAGGTCCTCCTGGTCGGCCCGCAGAATCGTCAAGCCGAAGGCCGAGGTCTCGTTATGGCCGATGCAAATGCCAGGGGAGTTGGGTTCGCCCGCACCGATGACGTTCCAACCTGGCGCCTTCAGATGGACCAGATAGCGAAGGGATGGGACTGTGATGCTGCGGTGCGGATCGCTGGCGAGGATCGGACGCCCTGTTTCACTGCGTGCCGCAGAGACCGCCCAGTTGTTGGAACCATCCGGACGCTCGCTGCTGGCCATAGAGATTTGGGCCATCGTCCGCCAACGATCGGCTTCCTCGAGCGTCGCGGAAAGCCGTTCCCGGCTGAACGTGACGGGCGCCGTCGCAAGATTTAGCAAGTCGACCACGGCACGCGGGATGTTTTTGAGCAGCGGGTTCGGATCGCGCTCATAATCCACCTCCGGCTGAGGCTTGCAGCGTAAAAACTCGGCAAGATCCGATGTTTCCGTCAGGATCGATCGCGCGACCTCGGAGGCAGCGTTACGGCACAGGCTATGGCTTCGAATCCTGACCACATCTTCGGCATGCCATACGGCCGGAGCGGTCCCCAGAACCCGGAATTCGAGAGGCAGTGGTGCATCGCCAGCATCAACGAGTTCGATGTAGGCATTGATCCCGGAAGCGAAGGCGGAGCAGATCTGCTCGGCATGAGGCCCGTAATGCGACCACTCGGCTTGCATCTCGCCGCGATAGAGAAAAAGTCGCGCCGCCTTGTCCTGATGGAGATATCCAGGCCCGAAGTCGCGCGACAAGAGCCCGAGGCCGCGCTTTCTCCAGAGGTCGATTTGCCAGAGCCTGTCGCGGGCGGCGTTGAAGCCCTGGGCGTAGAATAGGTCTTCCATGGACTCCGCGTTGATATGCGGAATACCCCAGCGATCGACATCGATCCGCACCGGCCCCTTCAGGCCGGTGAGCCGGTAGGATGTTGCAGCGCTAGACATCGAAGGCGACATAAACTGAAGCTGGTGGGAGCCAGGAATCCCTATCGTCCTGGCTCCTCATGCGATGACCGGACGGCGATCGCTGCGGCTGCGCTGAGTGCCCTTTTGGACGGAACCTTGATGGGAGAGAGCTCGGCCCATGATCTCTGCGGCTTCGGTCAATTCGTGCTCGACAGCAGCCCGGGCGGACGGCCCATCCCCCCGCTCAAGGGCTCTCAGAACCCGATTGTGATCCTCAAGCCCGAGGCCAAGTGTAGTCTTCGTGCGCATGATATTCAGACACGGCCCGGCCTGCAGCCACAGAGTTTCGATGATTGGAATGAGCAGCGGCGAACGCGCTGCATGATAAACGGTAAAGTGAAAGGTGAGATTGAGCTCGAGATAGTTCCCGCTTCCGGTCCCGTTCGCGATGGCGAGCAGCTGCTGCTGGATTGAATGCAGCTTCTCCAGTTCCGTATCAGAAATCGTTTGGCACGCCCATTCCGCAGCCTGCCCCTCAATGGCGCAACGGATGCGACGCAGGTCCATCATCTCTTCGGCGCTCAGCATGGCCACCTCGACGCCGCGGTGAGGCCGTTCGTTCAGGGCTTTGTCAGCAACCAGCCGTTGCAGGGCCTGCCGGATCGGCATGGCGCTGGTTCCGAAACGCTTCGCGAGGCGAGCGACCACGAGCCGCTCGCCAGGCATCAGGTCCCCACGCATCAGGTCCCGCTTGAGGCTTTCATACACTCGCTCATGGGTCTGCTTGCGCGCCGTGCCCGTCACATTCATAAAGCCTCTCGACCCGACGCCGCCTCAGCCAGAGCCCGATCTGGTCATCGGTCGTCGCACAATCCGAGCAACTCTCGAGCCTCGGCAACCGTCGCAGGAACTGCGCCGAGCGCTTTTACCAGATGCACCGCATCTGTCACCAGATCCTCGTTGCTCGCGAGCACGCCCCGGCTGCGGAACAGATTATCCTCAAGTCCCACACGGACATGGCCGCCCATCAGCACCGATTGCGCCGCCATGGGCATCTGTTCGGCACCGGCACCAAAAGCCGCCCACACGGAGCCGGGTGGCAGCATGTCATGCATCAGCAGCAACGTGCGGAGGTCGGAACCTGCACCCCAGCGCAGACCCAGTGCAAACTGGAAGAAGGGCGGAGGCGAGATGAGACCGTCGGCCACCAAATTCAAGGCAAGCCGCAAATGACCGAGATCGAAGATCTCCAACTCCGGTTTTACCCCAATTTCCTGCATCCGGGTCGCCATACCACGGATCATTTCGGGTGTACTGACATAGAGCTCAGTGGGAGCTCCATTGTTGAAGCTGCCGCAGTCGAGGCTGCAAATTTCGGGCCTCAGCGCCTCCACATGGGCCATCCTTTCAAGGCCGCCGACCAAGTCGGTGACCGGATCGAAAGGTTGGCAATCGGGTGCGCCCAACACCAGCTTGCCACCCATGCCGGCCGTCAGATTGATGATGATCTCGGTCCCGCTGGCCCGGATCTGCTCGACAGCCTCTCGATAGAGCGCAATGTCGCGGCTGCCTCGGGTCGTCTCGGGATCGCGCACGTGGATGTGAACGATTGCCGCTCCCGCTCGCGCGGCTTTGAGGGCATCCTCGGCGATCTGCGCAGGCGTCACCGGGACATGAGGACTTTTTTTTGTCGTGTCGCTGTCGCCGGTCAGAGCACAGGTGATGATGACGGGACGCGACATCAGGCGGCCCCCCGATGCTGGCCGACAGCCGGCAGGATTGCGCGATTGTTGTCTAGGAAAGCCCCGAAAACCTCCAGAAACCGCTGGATATGCGATTCCTCATGGCTGAGCGACAGGGCGAGCATGCCGCGGGGTGTCACGTATTGCCCGGCAAGCATCATTTCCAAGTGCCAAAGCTGGTTCAGCCTCTCATCGGCATCATGAAGATCGGCCGGCGACATCACGGGGCCTGAAACGAAATGCAGGTTCATCAAGGATCCATAGCCGCAGACAATGCCCGCTACGCCTTCGCTGTCGAGAAGGTTCTGCATGCCTGCCCTCAGGCGCTCTCCAAGGGCATTGAAACGGGCGGAGGCTTCTTTCGTCAGCACCCGAGTTAACCCTGTCAAACCGGCCGCCATACTCAGGATGTTGTTGTTGAAGGTGCCACCATGGCTGAAGACGTCCCGTCGGCTGGGGTCGAAATGGTCCATTAGCGCACCACGACCACCAAAGGCACCGAAGCTCGCTCCACCGCCCACATATTTGCCGAGTGTCATGAGATCCGGAGTGACGCCCGTGACCGTCTGCAACCCCCCATAATCAAGGCGCGAGGTCATGACCTCGTCGAAGATCAGCAGCGCCCCGATATCCGTTGTCTTGGCGCGAAGCATGCCCAGAAACGGGTCGGATGCCCGGATGCAGCCGCCACCCCCCAGCATTGGCTCAAGGATGACGGCCGCCAGACTGTCCTTATGGGCCCCCAGCAGCATTTCAGTGCCTTCAACGTCGTTGTAGTCTGCGAATATGAACGGAAAGGGGAGATTGAGCACAGAGCCGCCATGGGCAAAGGTCAGGACTCCACCGTGATAACCTTCACGAAACACCAAGACCTCCTGGCGTCCCGTCAGGGCGCGCGCTGCAGAGATCGCCATGATGTTTGCCTCTGTCCCCGAATTGCAGAAACGCACGCGTTCCAATGCCGGAAATCGCTCAGTGAGAACCTCGGCCAGACGGGCCTCAAAGATGTTCGGGCCGCCTAATGCGATACCCTTGCGGACCGCAGAGATGATCGCTTCCTGAATGACGAGATTGGAGTGGCCGTAAAGGGCCGCCGAATATTCGCTGACGAAATCCGTGTAGCGATGCCCGTCGAGGTCGGTCACCGAACAGCCTTCGCCTTTTACAATCGCCACCGGGAACGGCTCGTACCAAAGCACTGAGCGCGTGTTGCCGCCAGGGAGACTGCGGCGCGCATCTTCATGCCGCGAGGCACTCCTCGGATTTGCCTCGATATACCGGGTGCGGGCATCGAGCACGGCCGAATCGATGCTAGAATTACGCATGGTCGTTGCCCCAAAGCTATGCATGCCATATTTGATCAAATTATGAGTGCAAAGTTCTCCGGTCAAACGATATCGTAAAGCGTATGCCCGGTTTTTGTCTCCCGACGGCGCTCCCCTTTGGTGCAGCCGACGTTTGACGTGCCGAGGATTTGATCAGATACTAGTCGCCGTAATTGGGGGAGACGCCATTTGAATTGCGTATCGCGTGGCGATGCCGGAGGGAGACATCCATGGCGCGAATGATCGTCATCCGCGTCATCCATTCGCTCCTCGTTCTTCTGGCGGTCAGTTTCGTCATCTTCATGGCAGTGGAAGTGCTGCCTGGTGACGTGGCGCGGCGGATGCTGGGGCGGGAAGCCCCAGAGGAATCACTCGCGATCCTGCGCGCGCAGATGGGCCTTAATGAGCCAATTCTTTATCGCTACGTCCATTGGCTGGGAAATGCGCTCACCTTCGATTTCGGGATGTCATTCGCTAATCGACGCCCCGTCTGGGACATCATCGCTCCGCGGCTGGCGAACACTGCCATGCTGGGCGCCATCGCCCTCATCCTTTACCTGCCGATCGTCCTGGTGACCGCCATGATCCAGGCGACCCACCGTGATTATCCCATCGACCATGTTCTGACGGTTGCGACAATCATTGTCCTTTCGACCCCAGAGTTTCTTCTCGGCACCCTGATGTTGTTATGCTTCGGGCTGTGGCTGAATTGGTTTCCTGTGGTGTCGACGTTGTATTCTGGGATGAGCCTCGCACAGCTGGGCAGCGCCCTTATCCTGCCCGCAGTTTCGCTCGCGATCATCATGTCGACTCACGCGGTGCGCATGCTTCGCGATAATCTCATCGAGACACTCGATTCTGAATTCGTGACCATGGCCGAGTTCAAGGGCTTGAGCCCGCTGCGAATTCTCATGCGACACGTCCTGCCCAATGCGCTCGGGCCCACCCTCAACATCACCGCGCTCAACCTGTCCTATGTCATCGGTGGTGTCGTGCTGATTGAACGGGTCTTCGTCTTTCCGGGGTTTGGAAGCCTGATGATCGACAGCCTTCAGCTCCGGGACGTGCCGCTGATCGAGGCCTGCGTGCTGATCGCTGCCTCCGTCTATATCCTGGGCAATCTGGTCGCGGACATCGTCTCGATCTGGCTCAATCCAAAGCTTCAGACATGACCACCATCGTCCTCAATGCTTCTCGCAGATGGTCGCACCTGCCAGTAACACTGAAGGCCGGCGCCATCATCCTGCTGATCCATCTGCTGCTGGCTGCCGTCGGGCCGTTCATCTCCCCCTATGGCTATGCCCAGATCAACACCGGCGCTCCAATTTCAGGCGCCAGCTTTGCACACCCCTTTGGTACAGACCAGTTGGGACGGGACGTGTTCAGCCGCGCCCTTTATGGCGGTCACATCGTGATCATCCTCTCCGTCATGGGGACCCTGGTGGGCCTGGTGGCAGGGAGCGTTGTCGGCCTGTTCTCAGGCCTCGTCGGCGGCCGCGTCGATACGCTCATCATGCGGCTCTGCGAGGTCATGATCAGCATACCGTTCCTGATCCTGGCGCTTTTGTTGATCATGATTGCTGGACCCCAGGTCGCCGGAAATCCGTTGACCCTGATCTGGGTCGTTGGTCTCGTGTATTTCCCCCGCATCACCCGTATGGCCCGGGTCGCCGCGGTGGAAATCGCCTCGCGCGATTATGTGACCGCCGCCAAGCTCCGCGGCGAGACGAAGTGGGCAATCATGCGTACCGAGATCCTGCCCAATGCTGCCGGCATCCTGCTGGTCGAGTTCGCGATACGCGCCGGACATGCGCCGATCCTGATCGGCTCCCTCGGATTCCTCGGCTTCGGAATTCGCCCTCCCCTTCCGGAATGGGGCCTGATGATGAGCGAGTACCGGAACCTCATCGTGGTTGCACCCATGACCGTGGTCGGACCCGGTCTTATGCTCGCGACGCTTGTGATCGGACTTAATTTATTCACCGAGGGGCTGGCGCGAAAGATCGGGGCGAGGCCCGCCAATGATGGTTGACCCGAGCATCATCGCCCAGGGGCCACATGCAGGCACAGTGCTGGTCCGGCTGCAAAATCTCACCGTCACCTATACCGGCATGCGAACGCCAGCCGTCAAGGATGTCTCTTTCGCCATTAAACAAGGTCAGGTCGTGGGCTTGGTCGGCGAGTCCGGTTCCGGAAAGAGCACGGTCGGCCGCCAACTCTTGTCCCACCGCGGTCCGGGCCTGACAGTAGCAGGACAGGTCCTCATCGACGACGTCGATATACTGACACTTCCGGAGGGCGAGCTCAGGAAAATGCGTGGCGCCAAGATCGCCTTCGTTCCGCAAAATCCGACCACCGCCCTTAATCCAGCAATCCGGGTCGGAGCGCAGATTGCCGAAATCCTTTCGGTGCATCGCAGCGTCGCTGATCACGCCGAAGCCAGAACGCGCGTGCTCGACCTGTTCCGCTCGGTTGGTTTCCCCCAGCCGGAGCACTTCGTCGACCGCTATCCCTCGCAGCTGTCAGGCGGCCAGCAGCAGCGGGTGACGATCGCGATGGCGATTGCCTGTAACCCAGACGTGGTGGTTTTCGACGAGCCTACGACCGGTCTCGACGTTACGACCCAGCGTCAGATCATCGATCTGCTGCTCAACCTCAAAAAACACGCACGCATGACGATGCTGTACATCACTCATGACCTGTTGTTGCTGCGTGAGCTCGCAGACGTCATCGGCGTCATGTATGCCGGCCAACTGCTCGAGATCGGCGGCGTCGATGAGGTCTTCGACACGCCGCTGCATCCCTACACACAAGGGTTGCTGGCTTCGGTGCCGGGCATTGAGGCTAACCGATACCCAAAGCTGCGCGGAATTACAGAGCGGGCACAGGCGCCCGATGGCGGCTGTCCCTTCGCACCTCGATGCGAATATGTAGAGGTTCGCTGTACAACGCCTGCCTTCGCGTGCCGGTCCTCAGCGTCGGCCCTCATGGAGCATCATGCGCAATGCTGGAAGGTCGGCGAGCTCCTTTTCGCTGAAGCGCACCCTGGCGCCGGCCTCGACTCCAACAGGCTTGTTCCTCAGAATATTGAGCCAGCAGTCCTCCACATCGACTCCCTGTCGGTCCGTTATGCTCCAACCGGCTTTTTCCGTCGCGAAGACGGCGTGGCGGCTGTCGAGAGTGCGAGTCTTTCGGTTGGTAGGGGAGAAATTCTGGCTCTGATCGGGGAATCCGGCTCAGGCAAGTCGTCCCTTGCGCGCGCGATTTGCGGGGCGGCACCCGTAGTTTCCGGCACGGTTCATCTCAATAATGAACTGGTCAGTCGAAAGCTCAGTGGCCGCACCCGCGAGCAGATCCGCCGCCTCCAATACATCTTTCAGAATCCTGACGCCTCCCTCAACCCGCGGATGACCATCCGCGCGACACTGGAACGGCCGCTCGGTACTCTGTTCGGCATCTGGGGTCAGACGGCAGAACCGAAAATTGGCAGCATCCTTGATGAGGTCGGGTTAGATCGGAAATTCGCGACCCGGATGCCTGGTGAATTGTCGGGGGGCGAGCGTCAGCGGGTGGCCATTGCGCGGGCGCTCCTGGCCGAGCCTGATATTCTGATCTGCGACGAGGTCTTATCAGCGCTGGACGTATCGGTGCAGGCCAGGGTCCTCGACTTGTTCGCCGCACTACGCACCAGTCGAAATCTTGCCCTCCTTTTCATATCCCACGACCTGACGACGGTGCGGCAGATCGCGGATCGTATCGCTGTCATGTATCGAGGCCGGATCGTCTCCCATGGCCCCACCCATGCCATGCTGGACGGCCCCGCGCATCCGTATGTCGCCTCATTGCTCGCCTCCGCGCCGGGAATGGCCCGGAAGGTCGAAAGCAAGCCGCTGGCCCCCTCCGCAATTCCCGTGCCCGAAGCCTGCCAGTTCTTCGACCGCTGCGACCATCGCATGCCTGGGCTATGTGATCGCGTTCCACCCCCACTACGCAGGACGCCGCTGGGTTCCGAAGTGCTCTGCCAGCTCGCCCCGGAGGAAATGCCAATGCCCAGTCGTCCAATGGGGTAGGTCTATCGACAGCCAGGGGGAGCATGAAGCTGCCCCTGGCCCCGTGCGGCAAAGCTCTAAAAGAAAATCCCGCTGCCTACCGATCCGAGCAGGTCACCGTCTCGAAATTCGGGCTGATGACCTGGAGCGGGGGCGAAAAACCATCGCAGGCTTTCCGCATCGCATAGACGCTTTGATAGAAGAAGGGCACGATGACCGAGCCCTGTTCGGCAAGCAAGGTTTGCGCTTTCTTGTACAGCTCTACGCGCTTTGCGTCATCGAGCTCAGTTCTTGCTGACGCAATAAGAGCATCGAATTCGGGATTCTTCCAGCGACCCTCGTTGTACTTTGCGTTGCTGGAGAACAGATAGCTCAAGGCCTCTCCGGGCGGACGGCTCTGCCAAGTGGAAGTGAAGAAGGGTCGCTTCAGCCAGACCGTATCCCAGTAAGTGTCACCAGGATTGTTGACGAGTTGAATGCGAATGCCGGCCGGTGCGGTCATCTGCTGGACGGCTTGTGCAAGCCCGAGCATTCCGCCGGATTCAGCCGTATTCAGCTCGATGTCGATGCCATTCGGATGTCCCGCCTCGGCGAGCAGCTTCTTTGCGCCCTCAATGTCCTGCTTAGGGGCGTTAGGGCTATAGGCACTCGGCCAGCTTGGCGGGATCGGACTATCATTGCCTGGGACCGCCATGCCCAGCATCACTGTGTCGACCAGAACCTGGCGGTCGATCGCCTTCTTGACAGCCTGCCGCACGCGGACGTCGTCGAATGGCTTCGTGTCGCTCCACATGGCGATCGTCAAATAGGAGGCCGGCGGCGCCAACATGACTTCGATGTTGGGGTCCGCCTTCAAGATTGGAGCACTCGAAGCCCCGATGCTGAGCATCAGATCGGCCTGACCGGATTGGATCGCCGCTGTACGCGTGACCTCTTCCAGCATGATGCTAATCTCGAGGCACTCGGCCTTAGGCAGGCCGGGTTTCCAATAGTTCGAGTTTTTGCGAAGGACACGCCTCGTCTCGGTGGGGCTGAAGGTTTCGACGGTGAAAGGACCGGTACCGATCGGCTTCACGCGCAGATCCTCAGACTTAGCACCGTCCTGCACCACATAGGCCTGTTTGATCCCGAAGAACGTGGGGAGTTCTGCAACGACATTTTCGGTCTTGAATTCTACGGTCAAGTCGTCGATCGCTTTGATGTTCTCTGCTTTTAAGAAACTTAGCGTGTTCGCCGCCGACGACCCGACTGCCGGATCGATAATCCGCTTGAATGAGTAGGCTACGTCCTTGGCGCTCAAAGGCTTGCCGTCACTGAATTTGATCCCTGGACGAAGCTTGAAGGTCCAGGTCTTGCCATCATCCGAGACGGACCAAGACTCAGCGAGGTCTGGCACCGGCTGCAATCCGTCGTCGCTAAGCTTGACCAGCTTGTTGAAAATTGCTGCCACACCCAGGCTGTCGTCGGTCGTCACCTGTAGTGCTGGATCAAGAGTGATGTTGGGAAGACTGCTCTCGGTGCCGATCACCCGGACGCATTCGGCGGCATGAGAAATTCCGGGCAAAGATAACGAAGCAACGAGCGAAAATGCAACAAAGCCGTGAGATCGGCGCATGGTCACCTCCTGTGAAACCCCTTGCCGGCACTGGGGCTTTCTTGAGCACCAAGCGGCCGACACTCCCCGGCGCAGCGCCATAACTGCTGCCATTTGACAGATTTGCGCGTTTTCTATTCTCCGTCAACCATGTCATTCTGTGATGACAAACCACCCCAGATAAGGTCCTTTAAGGATGCCGCTCCCTCAAGGCCTTGGATCAAATCCGCCCGCCTAGGACAATGGAGCGTGAATTTGATCAATTAGCATTGGCCATCAAAGTCGACGGCCTGACACCTGGACAGATCACAACACGAGAGCAGCGGCATGATGCGAAATTTCCACTTTCCTGGACGGTCCTCGGTGCATGGCACGTCATACATGGCCGCCAGTTCACACCCGCTCTCGACTGCGGCGGCGGTCGGCATCCTCGCTCGGGGCGGAAACGCCGTCGATGCGGCGATCGCTGCAAGCGCCGTTCTGGGCGTCGTCGAGCCGGAGCAATGCGGAATCGGCGGCGACTGCTTTGCCTTGATTGCTCCCCCCGGCTCCGCACCAATTGCCGTAAATGGCAGCGGGCGGGCGCCACAAGCCGCCAATGCACACTGGTACCTGGATCGCGGGATAAGCGAGATTAATCCAGACACAGCCCACGCAGTTACCGTTCCCGGTGCCGTCCACGCCTGGTCGGAGATGTCGCGCGCCTATGGCACCATGGCGCTTGATGCGCTGCTCGCTCCTGCGATCGATCTTGCCGAGCATGGGCATGCTGTCCATGAGCGAGTCGCCTGGGATTGGGCAAACTATAGCGTCATGATGCGTGAACGACCTGAACTTGCCGCGCTCTATCTTTCCGATGGCAAGCCCCCTTCACCGGGCCAGGTAACTCGACAGCTGCGCCTTGCCGACAGCCTCCGGCAGATCGCCTCCGAAGGTGCCGGCGCCCTGTATGGCGGATCCCTTGGGAAACGCTTGGTGGCCCATCTGGCCGGCCACGGCGGACTTCACAGCCTCGAGGATTTTGCCTCACATCGAACGGAGTTTGTCACGCCAATCAGCGTGCCGTTCGGTTCAGGCGAGGTGATTCAATGTCCGCCCAATGGTCAGGGAATCACGACGCTGCTTATGCTCGAGATGCTGAACGGGTTGAAACGCCCCGCTGATCCCCTAGGCATCGAACGTATCCACCAGCTGCTCGAGGCCTATGCGATCGCGAAGCTGGAGCGTGACAGTCAAGTGGGAGATCCCGAATTTTCCACAGATCCAAAAATCTTACTCGATCCAATCTTTGTCGCGGGTTTGCGGAGGCGCTTCCGTCCCTCCCTCGATCCGTTGCGATCTGAGGCCCGGACGATGGGGTCGGATACAGCGTTTGTCTGCGTCGTCGACCGAGAACGAACGGCGGTGTCCTGCATCAACTCAGTCTTCAAGAGCTTCGGCAGCGGGCTCGTCGCACCAAATACCGGCTTTCCATTGCACAATCGGGGTGTGGGTTTTGTCGTCTCCCCAGGACATCCCAACTGCATCGGTGCCGGCAAACGGCCGCTGCACACGATTATCCCGGGAATGATGATGCAGGGCGGCCGCCCTATCATCGTCTTCGGGATGGTGGGTGGCGATTTTCAGCCGCTCGGCCAAGTCCTCATGCTGCAGAACATGGTGGAATATGGCATGGATCCTCAGGCGGCAATCGACTTTCCGCGGGTCTATCCAGTTGGTGGCAAGCTGCGGATCGAGGAGGGAATTCCCGAAACCCTGTGCGCCGGGCTGTCTGACTTAGGCTATGATCTTGAAAGGTCGGTCTCGCCAATCGGTCTCGCCCAGGCGATCCGGATCGACTGGCAGAACGGCGTCCTCACGGCAGGCTCGGACGGCCGAGCCGATGGATGTGCTTTTGGCTGGTAGCCAAAGGACGATCGGACGCGAGCGGCTGTAAGTAAGGCGAAGGCGCCTCCATCTTAGGCTGCCAGGGAATGCTCGATGTTCGCTCTCTGCTTCAAATCCAAATACTAGTCGGGCCCGTCTGCCGTGGGTGTTTGATATCCGCTTTGGAGCCTTGAGACCGCGTTACGCATAACTGTGAGAATCTGCCCCAGTTGATCATTCAGCCGATCTACCAGGCCACCCACGCCGACAGCAAAAGTCTCGCTGCCATTGATTGCGGGAAGCATCATAGATATGCAGCCGCCGGCTCTCAGGGGCAGGTTAGGCAGGTAACAATAGCCCTTGTCGCTTATGTCCTTCAGGCGCTCTGCGATGTCATTGATGTTGGTTTTTTGGCCCTTATCCGCGAGGCGAGCATTGATCTGCTTACAAAGCCGCTCCGCCGTTGCCAACGGCATCTGGCTCAGGAACATCCAGCCGAGGCTCGTTCTCGTCAACGGGAGCTGACTCCCTTCCACAATGTGGAACCTAATCTCGTGCGAAGAATCGATAACCTTTTGGTACTGGATAAACTGGTCGTTTCTTGACGCCAAGAGGACTGTTTCTCCTGTGGCACGGCTAATCTCCTCCATCAAAGCTAGAATACGGTCGTCCAGCCGGCTGTCCAGCCAATGACTGAGCTGACTGATCTTCGTGGTCGGGAAATAACGTCGGGCTTCCCGATCGTAATGAAGATAGCCGAGCTGGACCAGACTCTTCAGCAAAACCGTCGTGCTTGATTGAGGATACTCCAAACGTTCCACGATCTCCTTCAATGGAGCCGGTCGTTTGATGACAGCGAACATTTCAAAAATCTGCAGCACCCGTGCCGCCGACTTTACTGGTGAAGCATTCATAGCACCGTTTCTGACGGTACGCTCGGCGTCTCCTTCAGAGGCGGCGCGGGTCATTGGCTTCCAATACCGAAGTGAATCCAAGACGGAACCCCATTGCCGTGCTGGGGTCGGTGACGACAAGGTCTGCGGTCTGAACCTCGAGCCCGACGCCGCATGCCAGCAAATGTTCTGCAGCTCGGCCTAGGTCGCGCACCTTAAATGTAATGCTGTGTGCTGTATTTCCGACTCTCTCGAGGTCCTTCCGACAGGGGCCGTCAGCAATAGGAGTAGCGATCTCGAACACGATCGGCTCCTCGCCCACCACGACCCAGTGGCTGTTGGTCCCCAGTGCTTCGTTGCGGCCCTCCGCGAACAAGCGCCCGCCACATATATCGACGAGAAACTTTAACGCGAGCGCGGGATCGCGCAGGACCACCGTCTGGTGTGCAAGATATTCGACGCCCATAGCATCGTCGGGACCTGGCTGTATTTGCTTCCATCCGGGCTTCATTCGCGGATCCGCCAGCGGACTTGTCTGGAACCAGACGTCGCTGCCTTCCCAGAATTCCCACATGATGCCGGTATCGGCAGGATGTGTGTAAAGCAAGGTTCGCTGCTCATTGCCGGGTGGTGTTCCGATCACCGGCTTTCCACTGCCGGACGCAGTCAGTCGTATCCGATGACGGTGGTGGAGCTGATAAACCGCGTCTTGCATGTCGGACACATAAAAGCACGGGAAGAACCAGTGGTTGCCGACGATATCGTGATACATCCGAAACTGCGATAGATGCGTTTGTTCCGGCGAAATGTTCTCGATGCACGTATCTGCCACAACGGTAAGCGTCCGATAGGCGGCGCCCTGATCCGAGTAGGGGATAGTCGTAGACGGCACCCCGAAGATTTTTGAATAGAATCGCCGTGCCGCCTCCAGATCGTCGACCATGAATGTCGGGTGAAAGAACTTGGTGATCTTCACGCCCGTCTGCCCCGCCATACAGCCCTCCAATTCACATATGTGATACTGAAAATCTTATATGAGAAATAGTTGACGGTCCAGCTCTTGGCTATATCCTTTTGAGTGTTGGCTTGATTGCGCCACGCCAGTCCTCTTCGGAGAGGCAGCGGTCTGGCGCAGGTATGAGAGTTCCTTTCGAAAGGTTGAGCGTTGGCACGTCCCCTTTTTATCCTGGGCATCGGCGGCACGACGCGACTTGGCTCTTCGACCGAGGCAGCCATCCGCCATTGTCTGAACGCAGCATCCGCGAGGGGCGCTGAAACGGCATTGCTGTCTGGCCCTGAGCTGGAGTTGCCGATGTACTCCCCTGCCAGGGCCGGCCAGAACGCCGCGGCGGCGCGCCTTGTTGCGCTCTTGCGGCGCTGCGACGGGCTCATTCTGGGGTCACCCGGATATCACGGCTCGATCTCGGGTTTGATGAAGAATGCCCTAGACTATGTGGAGGAGATGCGGGAAGACCCCTCACCCTATCTGGAGGGTCGCGCAGTAGGATGCATCGCGTGCGCGGCCGGTTGGCAAGCCGCCGGTTCCACCCTCGCGGCAATGCGCAGCGTCGTTCACTCCTTGCGGGGCTGGCCGACACCTTTGGGCGCAACGATCAACAGCGCCTTGTCGCCATTCGATCCATCGGGCCGATGCACCGAGGCCGGCGTGGGGCAGCAGCTTGAGATCATCGGGCGCCAAGTTGTCGATTTTGCACACCTGCAGGCCGGAGCACAGGAGCGTTCGGAAAACGCGGCTGCAGCCTAAGGGAAAAGGCGAGCTGATCGAGCGATTTCGTACTGAAGCGAAAACAAAAAGAATCTCTGCGGGAGGAAGCAATGCCAATGCGTCGGACGGTCGCTTCAGCGATGTCCCTCATCGTTAGCGCATCATGGATGCCGGTGGCCGCGATCGCGCAGGCTGAGGACGGCCAATGATCCAGCCGCTGCACGTCTTCAAGGTCAAAGCGCCCGCCGAATCCATTGGTCGCTGTGACGACTACAAGGTGGTGATGACAGTCCCCGGAGACCAAGCCTATCGCCCGCTTGCGGACAGTCATTGTCCGCTGCTCCAGAAGTAAGGATTGAACCGGTATGAAGGCGTCCCTCTTTTGTTTGCCAAGTGTTGGATCCCGCGCCGAGATCGAGGCCGGGATGGCCGGTCAGCGTAATGATCTCTACCAGCGAATGCTGGCTGAAATGTCCGAACTCATCCGCATGGCCGACGACCTCGGCTATGACTCGGTGAGCTTCACCGAGCATCACTTTCATATCGAGGGTTTCGAGGTCTCTAATAATCCGGTGATGCTTGATCTCTACTTCGCGATGCAGACGAAGCGGATCCGTGTAGGGCAGCTGGGGATTGTGCTTCCCGCACAGAATCCGATCCGGGTCGCAGAAGACATCGCCATGCTGGATCACATGAGCGGTGGGCGGGCCTGCGCCGGCTTCGCTCGCGGTTACCAGCGCCGGTGGGTCGACATCATGGCCCAGCAAACCCACGGAGTACGTGGAGCGCTTCCTCACGAGCATGACCAGATCGATGCAGCGAACCGAGAGGCATTCGAGGAAAATTTCCAGCTCATCAAGAAGTGCTGGACTGAGCAGATGATCACCTTTGACGGGAAGTACTGGAAGGTGCCGGCAGGCCGTACACCTTGGACGCTTGATACCACGCAGAAATGGGGTGCAGGCGTTGAGGATGGAATTCTGAAATCGATTGGCGTGGTACCCAAGCCTCTCCAGAAACCGTACCCGCCCGTGTTTCTGCCATTTGCCAGTTCAGAGAACAGCGTTCGTTGGGCCGCGCGGGAAGGGGTCACGGCTATCTTGCCACCGATGCATTCGAGCTACGAGAACCCTCTTTACGACGTCTATGCCGAAGTCTCAGGACGCCCACGGGGTGATGGTACGGGTTTGCTGCGCGACGTCATCATCGCAGATACCGATGAGGAAGCACTGAAGCTGTGGGAAGACTCAGGACGCTTTTCCACCCGAGCCTGGTTCGAGCCGTTCGGCTTCCGAAAGCATACAATGGATCCGGGAGCCAATCGCTATCCAACCCCCCAAGAGGCCATCGAGCTGGGTTATGCTCTGGTCGGTACCGTTGACACCGTGACCCGCGCTTTGGAAGCAAACATGAAGCGCCAGAAAGTCGATTGGCTGTTTTGTTACACCTATAATGCGCTCATTCCCCATGCCAAACTGATGAAGTCGGTCGAGCGCTTCTGGACGGAAGTCATGCCCAGGTTCAATTGAGCCGAGGAGCTTAGAAGGCTGATGGTTTTGCCGCCGCCCAATCCTATCCTGCGCAAGTTTGAACGAGGCGAAATGGCCTTCGGAACTTTCGTGTTTTCGCGCGACCCAGCAGTCACTGAGATCGTAGCGGCCGCCGGGTTCGACTTGGCTGTGATAGACACTGAACACGCCCCCTTAGGAGTCGGTGAGATCATCGATCACCTGCGCGCAGGAAACGCAGCCGGACTATCCTGCTGGGTCCGAGTTGCCGGCTACAATCCAGCAGAGGTGGGCAGACTTCTCGATCTTGGCGCCCAGGGGATCTTGTTTCCTCACTACGGGATGCAGCCCGATGAGGCCGCGAACGCCCTAAGCGCTCTGCGCTATGCGCCCGAGGGAAGCCGCCCGACCTGTACTGGAATTCGCGCCAGTTCCTATGGCGTCGGGAGCTTCGCCGATTACACGAAGCGCGCCAATAGCGAGGTGATGGGCATCGGTCTTATCGAAGATGCCGAGGTGGTTGATCGCATCGAGGAAGTCATTGAGGCCTGTACACTGACGGCAGTCATGCCCGGCGGCGGAGGCGATTTGGCGACCTCAATGGGTCTCCACGGTCAGGGAACGCATCCCCGTGTGATCGGTGCGGCGCGGAAGGTCGTCGAGACTGCCAAGCGGAAGCCGGGCCTGAAGGTCGGGGTCTATGTCTCAGACCTGGCTGGTGCCGAGGAGTGGCGCGCCCTGGGAGCTGACTTCCTGGTTTACTCCATCGACTACAAGGTCCTTTCCGCGGCCTATTCAGGCATAAGGCAGGCTTTGGCTTAGAAGCAGCCCGAGAAAGACGGTGCTGCACGACAACGGTGATGAACACCGGAGCAAGAAGGGAGAACGAGATGAAGGTGCTAAGAACGGCTTTTGCCGCGCTGCTCTGCCTGGTTGCACAGGCGGGGCTACAGTCGGCGGTAGCTCAAGAGCCGGTACGTATCGGGCTCATCGACGACCAGAGCTCGGTCTATTCGGGCCTGGGAGGCAAAGGGACGGTGATCGCCGTCCAAATGGCAATTGAGGATTTTGGCGGCAAGGCTCTGGGTCAGCCTATCGAGTTTCGCTCCGCCGATCATCTCAACCAGCCTGACCTCGCTTTAAGCTTGGCTTCAGCCTGGCTAGACCGAGACAAGTTCGACGTCATCCTCGGCGGCGGCAGTTCCGCTGCTCTGCTGGCGGTTCAGAACATGATGAAGGCCAAGCCAACCAAGACCTTGATGGTCACCGGCTCGTCCAATCTCGATTTCGCGGGCAAGGCCTGTACTGAGAACTCAATGCAGTTCGCCCCGAATAACTACGTGCTACTGGCGCCGACGATCAAAGCGCTCACCGATCAAGACCAGAAGAAATGGTATCTGCTGTCGAGCGACAATGCCGGAGGCAAGACGGCACGCAGCGTTGCAACGAAGAAGCTGGAGCAGTTCGGTGGCTCGGTTTCGGGCACGGCACTGTTTCCTCTAGACTCAACGGATTTCTCGTCTTTCCTGCTGCAGGCACAAGCGACCACGCCGCAGGTGCTGGGGCTGTCAACATCAGGCTCACCGCTGGTTGCTCTGGTTAAGCAGTCGCGGGAGTTTGGCCTCCAGGCCTCGGGCATTCAGATGGCTCTGCTGGCGGCCTTTATCACCGACATCCACAGCATCGGCCTCGAGGCGGCACAAGGCTTGGTGTTCTCGACGATATTCTACTGGGATCGCAACGAGAAGACCCGCGACTTTGCTAAGCGGTTCTTTGCCAAGGACGGCGGGATGCCGACCCAGATGCATGCTGCCGCTTATGCAGCAACCATCCATTACCTGCAGGCTGTCGAGACAGCCAAGACGGCCGACGCGACCAAGGTCATCCCCTTGATGCGCGAGAAGCACATCGACAATCCGCTCTTCGAGGACGCCTATGTGCGCGAGGACGGTGCGGTCATCTGGCCTGCCTATTTCGTCCAGGTAAAAACGCCGGCAGAATCTAAGGACCCCTGGGACTATTACACGATCAAGGCCACAATCTCAGGGCAGGATGCCAATCTGTCGATCAAGGATCAAGGCTGTCCGCGTTTTGCCGGCCAGTGACGAGAGTGTCGATGCCCGCAACGTCCGACATCGTGCTGAGGACCGAAGGTCTGACCAAGGAGTTTTCCGGCTTCGTTGCCGTCTCCGACGTTAGCCTTTCGGTTCGCCGCGGCACGGTCCACGCGCTCATAGGTCCTAATGGCGCCGGCAAGACGACTGTCTTCAACCTCTTGACAGGCTTCTTGCCACCCACGTCCGGGCAGATCTTCTATAAGGGCGAGGACGTCACCCGTGATCGCCCTGCCGCCATCGCCAGGCGCGGCATGGTGCGGTCATTTCAGATCTCGGCGGTGTTCCCACATCTCAGCGTGCGGGAGAACATAGGGATTGCGCTCCAAAGAGCGACGGGCACGTCGTTCTTCTTCTGGCGACACGAGAAGTCTCTGAATTACCTCAACGCTCGTATCGAGAGCCTCGCAGCGCAATTCCGGTTGTTGGACGCACTGGACATACCGACCGTTGAACTCCCTTACGGGCGAAAGCGAGCACTCGAGATAGCCACCACCCTGGCTCTGGAACCCGACCTGCTGCTCCTGGATGAGCCGATGGCCGGCCTCGGCCGCGATGATATCGACCGTGTCTCAGGCTTCATACGCGACCTGGCCAACGAACGCACAGTGCTGATGGTGGAGCATAATCTTTCCGTCGTCGCCCGTATCTCGGATGTTATCACGGTTTTGACGCACGGCCAGGTGCTGGCGGAAGGGCCCTATGCGGAGATTTCACGGAATCCCAAGGTCCTCGAAGCCTATGTCGGTACGGCTCACGCGATGCCGGCGCAAGAGGAGCGGACCTAGCAATGGATCTCTTCGGCATTCCCGTTCCGGTGCTCTTTGGCCAATTGTTGTTGGGGCTGATCAATGGCGCCTTCTATGCCATGATGAGCCTCGGGCTTGCGCTGATCTTCGGGCTCCTGAACATCGGCAACTTCACCCACGGCGCGCTCTACATGATGGGCGCCTTCGTGGCTTGGTGGCTCCTGACCTTCTTCGGTATCGGCTACTGGCCTGCTCTGGTCATCGCACCCCTGGTCGTTGGCGCTTTTGGCATGCTGCTTGAGCGAGTCTTGCTGAAGCGTATCTACGACCTGCCCCACGTTTACGGGTTGCTGTTGACCTTCGGTCTGACCCTTGTCATCGAAGGACTGTTTCGCCAAGGCTACGGAACGTCGGGCCTTTCCTACCCCACTCCTCAGATACTGACAGGTGGGTGGAATTTGGGGTTCATGTTCCTGCCGGCCTATCGCGGCTGGGTCATTTTAGCCTCCGTCCTTCTTTGCGCTGCAACGTGGTTCGTTATTGAGCGCACGCGTTTGGGCTCAAACCTGCGCGCCGCGACAGAGAATCCGACATTGACCGGGGCGCTGGGGATCAACGTGCCGCGTCTCGTCACGATGAGCTTCGGTCTCGGCGTCGGGCTGGCGGCCGTCGCTGGCGTGATGGCAGCGCCCATTTTTCAAGTCAATCCACTCATGGGATCGAACCTGGTCATCATCGGCTTCGCCGTGGTTGTGATCGGCGGGCTGGGCTCGATCCTTGGAGCGATCGTCAGCGGCTTTGGGGTTGGCATTGTTGAGGCCTTCGCCAAAGTCTTCTATCCGCATGGCTCGACGACCGTGATCTTCGTCCTCATGGCGGTTATTCTGCTCATACGTCCCGCTGGCCTGTTCGGCCGTTCTGGCGGCGGGCCCGTGATCGAATCCGCTCCGGTGGTGCCTGTTTCCACCAAACCAAACCGATTCAGCGAGCCGCTTCTTCTGATAGGGCTACTTGCTGTCGGGGCGCTGGCACCTTTCGTGGTCTATCCGACATTTCTGATGAAGGCCCTGTGCTTTGCACTCTTCGCCAGCGCGTTCAATCTGCTGATCGGCTATGTCGGGCTGCTTTCCTTTGGTCATGCCGCCTTTTTTGGCGGCGCCGCCTATGTAACCGCACTCGCTGCCAAGGAATTGGGATTTCCGCCGGAGCTCGCACTGCTTTCCGGCACCGTCGCAGCCGCCGTGGTCGGTGCACTTTTCGGTTGGATCGCTATTCGCCGCCAGGGCGTCTATTTCGCGATGATCACCCTCGCTCTGTCGCAAATCGTATTCTTCTATGCAATGCAGACGCCCTATGCGTCAGGTGAGGACGGCATCCAAGAGGTGCCGCGCGGTCACCTCTTCGGTTTTATTGATCTGAACAATCAGTTGAACCTCTACTTCTTTGTTCTCGGTGTGTTTGTCCTCGGGTTCCTCATTATCCGACGGACCATCCATTCGCCCTTCGGCCGCGTGCTGAAGTCCATCCGGGAAAATGAACCCCGAGGGATCTCACTTGGCTATGACACCGATCGCTTCAAACTTTTGGCCTTCACCATCTCGGCCGCACTGGCCGGGCTCGCCGGCGGGACTAAGGTGTTGGTGTTTCAGGTGACATCGCCCTCGGACATTCACTGGATGGTGTCTGGCTTCGTGATCCTGATGGTCCTGATGGGTGGGCTGGGCACGGTCCTGGGACCCACCGTTGGCGCATTGATCCTGACGTCCATGGACTATTACCTGGCCGAATTCGGCTCCTGGATCCTGGTCATCGAGGGCTTCGCCTTTATCATTTTCGTCCTGCTGTTCCGCCGCGGTGTGGTCGGCGAGATCACGGCGCTCGTCCATCGGCTGAAGGAGCGACACCACCATCGAAAACCCGCGCCGCTGCATGCGCAAGAAGCAACACCGGAGGGGTACTCTTCGTGAAGCCTACGATTGACCTGCAAGGAAAGACGATCGTCCTAACGGGTGCCGGCCAAGGGCTCGGCGCTGCCACAGCCGAAGTCCTCGCTGCAGCCGGCGCAAATCTGATGTTGCTCGACCGCAACCAGTCGGAGGTCGAAGCCGTGGCTGCAGCGCTGCGCAAGACCGGAGTTCAGGTTGAGACACGCACCTGCGACATCAGTTCTGAAGCCGATGTGGAGGCGGCGCGTGCCGCGACCGCAAGCCGGTTTGGTAAATGCGATGGCTTAGTGAACAATGCCGGCGTGGTCGGCTTCACTCCCCTGGAGGATCTACCCCTAGCCGAATGGAACCGGTTGCTGTCGGTGAACCTGACCGGCACTTTCCTTTGCATACAACATTTCGGGCGCATGATGCTGGCGCAAGGTTCGGGAAGCATCGTGACCATCACCTCCACCGCTGCCAGCATTCCCCAGTCTCAATCGGGCGCCTATTCCTCCAGCAAAGCTGGCGCCATGATCCTCGCTAGGCAGGCGGGCATGGAGTGGGGCCCGCGAGGCGTTCGCTCCAACGTGGTCAGCCCAGGCGCCATGTGGACTCCCATGACCAAGCCATTCCAAAGCGATCCCGCCGCCGTCGAGCGGCGGAGCGCATTGATTGCGTCGCGCCGCATCGCCGAGCCTGTGGAAATGGCGCATGTGATTGCCTTTCTGTTGAGCGACCTCGCGAGCTACGTGAACGGTGCCAATATCGATGTTGATGGGGGCCTCCGTCAGATGATGCTGTCGTTGATGCCCAGGCCCGGAGTGAACGCCCATTGACCGCGCTCCCTCTCTCGACAGGTGAAATTCGGGTTCTGGCATCCGGCCTGCGCTTTCCGGAAGGCCCAGTCTGGTTGGCGGATGGCTCTATCGCCCTCGTGGAGATCGCCCGAGGCACGATCACCCGTGTCGATCCTTCTGGAAAAATCAGCATCATCGCCACGACAGGCGGTGGACCCAACGGCATGGCTCTCGGCCCCGATGGCGCATTCTACGTGTGCAACAATGGCGGCTTCACTTGGCTCGAGGAGAATGGCCGGTTCCGCCCCGTCGGACCCTCGCCCGACTATAAGACAGGCCGGATCGAACGCGTTGATCCCGACACGGGCGAATCGACGATCCTCTACGATCGATGCGGCGATCATCCCTTGTGCGGGCCCAATGACTTGGTCTTCGACGCAGACGGTGGGTTCTATTTCACCGATACCGGCCGCGTTCACCACCGCAGTCGCGATCATGGCGGCGTCTACTACGCCCGCGCCGATGGTTCCGAGATCACGGAGATCGTCCATCCTATGATCGGCCCGAACGGCATCGGTCTGTCCCCGGACGGTGCCGCGCTTTACGTTGCCGAGATGGAGACAGCCCGTCTCTGGTCCTACGAGATCCTCGCCCCCGGAAGGGTTGCGAAACTACCCTTCCCCATCCTGAACGGCGGGCGTTTGGTAGCGGGTCTGGGTGGTTTTCAGCGGATCGACAGCCTGGCAGTCGAAGCGTCCGGCAATATCTGTCTCGCAACTCTGGTAACCGGAGAGATCATCGTTGTCTCGCCGGAGGGAGAGATCGTCCGTAAAGTCAAAATGCCGGATATCTACTGCACAAACCTCTGTTTCGGCGGTCCCGACAGGAGAACTGCGTTCATCACCATGGGTCTGTCCGGCGAGTTGCTCGCAATGTCCTGGGCCGAGCCTGGGCTGGCGCTCAATTTCGGGGCATGACGGACGTGGAAGCGCAAAACCGTCATACACGCTGGCGCAAACGGCCTTCACCATCCACCTGGGGGGATTTCGGGGCGGACGACCAGCGCGGACGGCTGAACCTGATCACACCAGAGCGTCGCCTTGCAGCATTGCAAGAAGCACGCGTCGGCAAATCCTTTTGCCTGTCGCTGCCGCTCGACTATCCCGGCGGGAGGGCCCTGTCACCGTTCCGCAAGCCACCGGAGCTGCGAGCCGAAGTTATGGCTGATGGCCAGCCGGTGTTTAATGCCGGCGCTGGCGCCAGCCAATCAGACGCAACAGATCTGTTCTGCGATCAGTCGGTTCGTCTGTCGCTTCAATATTCCACCCATTGGGACGGGCTCGCCCATGTGGGCGCGCGGTTCGACGCCAATGCCGATGGGGAGGCGGAATGCGTCTATTACAATGGCTTCCCGGCGCAGGACACGCATGATGACGGCGTCCTTCGACTCGGGGTCGAGACTATGGCTGAGACCTGCGTCCAAGGGCGGGGTGTGATGATCGACCTCGTGCCACATTTCGGCGGCACTGCCCACCCCGTTGGTTATGACGACCTCATGCGGGTTGTGGAGCATGACGGTGTCATCGTGGGCGAGGGCGACATCGTTTGCTTTCGCACCGGATTCGCGGACCTTCTGCTCAAAATGCGCCGGCAGCCGGATCGCAATCGCCTTTTCTCCGAGACCCCGGCCCTGGACGGCCGCGATGAGCGTTTACTGCAGTGGATCACGGACATCGGGCTGGCAGCGATCGTTGCCGATAATTATGCCGTCGAGACGCTGCCAAGCCGGCCCGGACATCAAGCCTGTTCGCCGAACCTGCCGCTGCACCAGCATTGCCTGTTCCAGCTTGGCGTGCCTCTAGGCGAATTGTGGCACCTCGGTGACCTGGCCGACTGGCTGTGCGCTCATGGGCGCAACAGCTTTCTTTTGACGGCACCGCCCTTGCGACTGACGGGAGCGGTTGCTTCGCCGACCACCCCTGTTGCGACGGTGTGAACCACTCAAGATCTGGAGGAGACCATGGCTGACACCCAACACCTGCCGCAATATCCCATCAGGCGGACCTGCCCCTTTGACCCACCGGCCGAATTCTCGGAGTTCCGCGATGAGCAGCCACTGACGCGGATGCGCCTTTGGGATGGCTCGGCGATGTGGCTCGCAACCCGCTATGACGAGGTGCGGACTATTCTGGCAGACCCGCGCTTCAGCGCCATTCCGGCGGTGCCGGGCTACCCGATCGTCGCCGAAAGCCGCGCCGCCATGCTGCGGGCCGAGCGTCACAACTTCGCCTTCATGGATGATCCCGAACATGCCGGGTTCCGGCGGATGCTGGTAAAGATGTTTACCGTAAAGCGGATCGGACAGATGCGCCCGGCGATCCAGAAAATCGTCGACCAGCTCCTTGATTCTCTTCTGGCCAAGGGTCCGCCAGTCGATTTCATCAAGGATTTCGCGCTTCCGGTTCCGTCGTTGGTGATCTCAGAACTCCTTGCCATTCCCTATGAGGATCACGAGTTCTTTCAGGACTGTGCCGCCGCCCGAGTAAATCTCAGCGCTCCACCGGAGGTGTCTGCCAATGCAGGGAAGAAGATTTGGGATTATCTCGATGGTCTCTTGACCAAACGCGAGCAGGGAATTGGATTGGGCGACGATTTGCTGAGTCAACTTGTCATTGAGCAAATTCGTCCTGGGCATCTCGCTCATGCGGACGCGGTGGGCACTGCCCGGGCGCTACTGCTTGCCGGACACGATACGACCGCCACCCAGATCGGCGCCGGAACGTTGACGCTGCTCGAGCATCCAGACCAACTTAGGGCGCTAATAGCGGACCCATCTCTCGTTCCGGCAGCCGTTGAAGAAATTCTGCGCTACTTCACGATTACTCATCACAATGCGCCCCGAGTTGCCTTGGAAGACGTGCAGATTGGCGATCAAGTCATCCTCGCAGGCGAGGGGGTGATTGCGTCGGTGAGTGCCGCGAACCGCGACCCACGGGCTTTTGCAGATCCAGATCGCTTCGATATCCACCGGGATGCAAACCACCATCTGGCCTTCGCCTATGGCGTGCACCAATGCCTAGGTCAGGCGCTTGCCCGTTTGGAATTGCAAATTGTGTTCGAGACGCTGTTTCGGCGAATACCCACCCTGAGATTGGCGGTTCCTTTCGAAGAACTCAAATTCAAGCATGAAAGCCTGACCTTCGGCGTGATCGAGATGCCGGTTGAATGGTAGCAGCCAACACAAACGAGAGGTTCTTATGCGCGTTAAAATCGATCACAGCGGCTGTATTGGGGCCGGTCAATGCGTACGCGTCGCGCCTGAGGTCTTTGCTCAGGACGAGGAGGACGGCATGGTTATACTCCTTGATGAAACCCCCCCACCAAGCCAGCGCGACGCGGTGATCAAGGCAGCAAAGCTTTGTCCCGCTCGCATCATTGACGCCGATGACGAGGAACCTCTTTCCCGTGAAGACTGACCTTCTTTCCATCAAAGGCCTTCAGGCTTGGTACGACGAATCTCACATCCTGCACGGCGTCGATCTTCATGTTCAGTCCGGTGAGGTCATAACACTGCTCGGTCGAAACGGAGCGGGAAAGACCACCACTCTCAAGTCGATTATGGGAATCGTTAAGAGGAGAGAAGGCTCAGTCAAATTTGACGGAAAGGAACTCATCGATCGGCCATCGCGCGAGATCGCGAGACGGGGCATTGGTTTCTGCCCCGAGGAGAGGGGAATCTTCGCCAGTCTAAGCGTCGAAGAAAACCTTATGTTGCCGCCGGTGATCAGCAGCGGCGGACTGCCACTGGACGAGATCTTCCTCTTGTTCCCCAACTTGAAAGAGCGGCTCAACAGTCAGGGAACCAAGCTCTCAGGCGGCGAGCAGCAGATGTTGGCTATCGGCCGGATCCTGCGCACTGGCGCAAAGTTATTGTTGTTAGACGAACCAACCGAGGGACTTGCGCCGGTGATTGTCCAACAGATTGGCGCGACCATCGAAAGACTAAAGCAAAAAGGTTTTACTATCATTCTGGTGGAGCAGAATTTCCACTTCGCATCGACGATAGCGGATCGGCACTACATCGTTGAGCAAGGCCGTGTCATCGACATGATCCCAGATGATGAAATTGAACGAAACAAGGAAAAATTGAACAGATATCTGGGCGTCTAGTTAGGGACCCCGAACCAGTGAGGAAATTGTCTATAGGACCCTCAAGCATGCGAGCAACTATTAACCAGTGCGACAATCACCTCTCGCTAACAGCTGCTCCTCGGTTAACATCGCAACATCCGCGCATCCGATCTGAGTCAGCGTAATGTCGATCTCACGCCTGAGTAATTCAATCGCCCGCCGGACCCCGACGAGGCCGCCTGCCGCTACTCCGTAGACCATCGCTCTTCCAGCGAAAACAAACTGTGCTCCGAGACACATCGCGATGATGATGTCCGCACCGCGACGTATCCCGCTGTCAAGCATCAGGACGGTTTGCTCGCCAACGGCCGCCTTGATTGAGGGAAACACCTCGACGGGCGACGCTGCCCTGTCCAGCTGCCGACCACCATGGTTAGACACGATGATTCCATCTGCACCCTGTCCCACCGCGCGCCTGGCGTCATCTGGATGCATGATGCCCTTCACCACAAGTGCGCCTGGCCACATGCTCCGATAGAATGCGATTTCGTCCCAGGTATGTGAGGGACAAGGAAACTGCGCGTTGAAGGTGTCGATCGATTGCGCCGGAGTCGCATCCGCACCTGCATAGGGCAGCCAGTCCCCGAAAGCCGAGAAGCCGCCGGTCCGGTAGTAGTTCATCATCCAGCCCGGATGCAGCAAGGCTTCAAGCATCAATAGCGGGCGTGGACGTAAGGCGTAGGAGAATCCATTCCGCAAATTCCTCTCGCGCTTCGGGTGGCAAGGAACGTCCACGGTGACGACGAGGGTCTTCACGCCGGCAATCTTCGCCCGATCGATTAGATCACCGGCAATGCGGCGGTCCCTGGCGGCATAGAGCTGATACCAGAGATGGTCTGGTGCTGCTCGAGCCGCCTCCTCAATGGAAGTGTGACTGGCGCCCGACAGGATGAAAGGCACGTCTTCCTGGACGGCCGCCTTCGCCAGCATCAGATCGCCTCCCGGGCGGAACAGCCCCACCATCCCGGTCGGTGCAATACCGAAAGAGGTCGAATAGCGCCGACCGAAAATTTCCTTACCCTGATTGCAGTTGGCGACGTCGATGAGGTAACGCGGCACGAAAGCGTAGCGCTGGAAGGCATTCTCGTTGCGGGCGAGACAGAGTTCGTCTTCGACGCCACCCTCTATGTAATCGAAGACGATCTTGGGCAGCCGCCGCTTCGCCAGGCGGTGGAGATCGGCGATGCTGACGGCGTCCTGAACTGTCATCTGCACTCTGCGTCATCCGTCGCGGGGTGACGAGCCAAGGCCCGTCACCTGATCCGCGATTACTTCTCGATTGGCTTCCAGACGCCATCCGAGAACTGCATGAAGGTCAAAGGCAGCTTTGCGATATTGCTGTCGACGAAACTGATCGAGCCCGTCACGCCAGCGAAATCCTTAGTTTCCTTCAGAGCCTTTAGAATGCCCTCCTTTGTATAGCCGCCGCGCTCCATGGCCGACGCATAGAGCCTGACCGCGTCATAGAAATAGGGGCCGTACAGATCCGGCTTCTTCCCGTATTTCGCTTCGTATTCGCTGTTGAACTTCTGCACTGCGGGACTGGTAGGATTGAGGCTGGGAGAGCCACTTATGAAGCCATTTGCAGAGGCTCCTGCGATGTCGGCGAAAGCGGAGTTCTGCACCGAACCATGGCTCAGGAACTGCGCTTTGATGCCCACTTCCGATGCTTGCCGAACGAGGAGACCGGCTTCCGCGTAATAGGCATAGGTGACGATCAAGGGGGGTTTCGTTGCTCCAAGCCGGGTAAGCTGTGAGCGGAAGTCACGGCCTCCCTTTTCGATCACTTCCTCCGCCAGGATTTCGCCGCCAAGTTCCTTGAAACGGCTGATAAAGACGCTGCTGAGGCCCTTTCCGTAGGAGCTGTTTTCATAGATGATGGCAGCCTTTTTGAAGCCCAGCTTGTTGAAGGCAAATTCAGCGATCTCCTTCTCTTCGTCATCTGCGAGGGGGTAATTGCTGAACACCGTAGGGCCACCGGTGCGGATCTCCGGTGATACAGCACCGACGCACATCATCGGGGTGTCCGTCTCACGCGAAAGCGGGAACTGCGGCAGAACCACCCCGGTCATGGTCGATATGATCGCTGGAATGCCGTCAACAGCCGTCAAGCGCCGAAATTCGGCGACGCCGTCCTTCGCCTGATTCTTGCTGTCAGCATAGACCAGTTCAAGCGGGTGACCGCCGATGCCTCCGGCGGCATTGATCTGCTCCTCTGCGAGCGCGGCACCCCGGCGGAAGTCGGCGCCATAATCTGCCGTGGGACCCGTGAGCGGCAAGATCACCCCCAGCTTGTAAGGTTCCTCAGCGAACGCGCCCGTGGTCGACAGCATCATGGCGGCTGCAGCAGCAGCCGCTGCAAAGATTTTCTTCATGGCTTTCCTCCCTTCGTTATTGTTCACTTTCGCTCAGATAGACGCGGCGAAGCGCATCGGCGTCTCGGTAGATCGAGCAGGGGCCCTTGCCGATCACAGCCCCCCCTCGAATGACCACCACGCTGTCAGCGATGCGCAGAACCTGCTGGGCCTGCTGCTCGACGATCAGCACGGCACTTCCGAGGGTCTCGCGTATGGACAGGATGGAATCGAACATCTGCGTCATTAACATCGGCGCCAACCCGATGGAGGGCTCGTCGATCAGCAGCAGTTTGGGCCGCACCATCATTGCCATCGCAAAGGCGAGGGCTTGTCGCTCTCCTCCTGACAGCGATCCGCCTTTCTGCGAGTATCGCTCACGCAGTCTGGGAAAGGCCGTCAAGACGGCCTCGCGGCGTTCCGCGATTGTCGCGCGGTCGGAGAGGGTATAGGCACCCATCAAAAGGTTTTCGCCGATCGTCAGATCGCGAAAGACCCGAGCGCCCTGCGGCACGAAGGAAATGCCCACACGGACAACATCAGAGGTGTCGGCCTGACCGATGTTCTTGCCGTCAAAGTCAATTCGGCCAGATCGCTGTCGGACCAGACCGAAGATGGTCCGCAGGATCGTGGATTTCCCTGCTCCATTGGGGCCAATCAGGGCGACAATCTGACGATCCGGCAGGTCGAAGCCGATCCCGAAGAGGATCTGCTTCTTGCCATAATGGGCATCGACTCCCTCAAGCGTCAGCATAGGTTAGTCGATCCCAAGATAGGTGTGCATGACCGCCGTATTGTTGCGGATGACATCGGGCGGGCCCTCGGCGATCACCTGGCCCTGATGCATGACGATGATCCAGTCTGAGAGCGCCATGACGACCTCCACGTTGTGCTCGATCAGCAGAATGGTCTTTCCCAGGCGGACCAGATCCCGGATTCGCTCGCAGAACTCGGAGACCAGCTGCGGGCTGATGCCCGAGGTGTGCAGGGCGGTGACAAATTAGGCCATGGAGCGCCGACGTGATGGCGGTGCGGGCGGAGTAAAAGCCGTCCATTGGCTAGGCTGG